>JAHDFT010000305.1 GCA_020628015.1 Bacteroidota bacterium | reverse complement strand
ACAAACCACAACTTTATTACTGCTAAATTTATCAAAACGCCAATTAACTGCCCCATCAAAAATAAAGAAAGCAACTTTTTTTCCTCCTGCAACGTTGCCCACATGAATTTAAAATGATTAAAGATGAACCATTTAACCAAAACCATTCAACACCTTCGAGAAACAGAGTCCATTTTATTGTATGATCACTTATTGGAAGTTCACCCTGAAGATGAACAAGCAAGTAGTAGTTATTTGACTACGGCTTACAAACAAGAGTGCTTGGAATATCCTTATACAGCTCCTCCATTTAATTCGAGTGCAGCACTTTGGGCGGCTAAATGCCTTTATTTCGCAGCACAGTTATTACTCTATCGACAAAACAAACCAGAATCATTAGCGATATTATTTCCAGAATGCCCAGTTCCATTGAGTCCTTCAAGCATTCTTTCTGCGGATTTAAGTCTGAGATTTATGCCTGATATTTTACTTCAATTGAAACTAATTGACCCTAATGATCCTTTAATTGCTGTACTTGAACATATACTAGCCCAATGGCATTATTCTGGTATTGCCTATAATGTGGACATCAACAAGCTTTCATTTGAGGTGATTAAAAACAATTTATGTCTGCAACAATTGTATATGGATCGAATGATGTTACATCAAAAAAATCACCTAGAACTATTTGCATAATATTTGAAAAACAATGATCCAATAGCGATCAAATATGATATTTTATATGGAAAATCAAGCAACAACTGTTATCAATAATAGCAGTATACAAGCACTACAAAGCGTTCTTCGTTATCTAAAAAATACTTTTGTTGGTAAAGACGAAATCATTGATTTACTGGGCATTAGCTTATTGGCTAAAGAGAATACCTTCCTATTAGGTCCTCCTGGTACTGCCAAAAGTGCCATTGTTCGTTTATTGTCTGAATGTATTGAGGGAGGTAATAATTTTGAATACCTCCTCACCCGTTTTACCGAACCCAATGAAATCTTTGGTCCTTTCGATATTCGTAAATTAAAAGAAGGAGAATTGGTTACGAATACATCTGGAATGATGCCTGAAGCAGCCATGATCTTCCTAGATGAGATTTTTAATGCTAATAGTGCTATCCTGAATAGTTTGTTGATGGCTCTGAATGAAAAAATCTTTCGTAGAGGAAAGGAAACCATTCAACTTCCTGCTTTAATGTTTATAGGTGCCAGTAATTTATTACCAGAAGATGAGGCATTAGCTGCCTTGCTAGATCGTTTTTTATTGCGGGTAAAATGTGAAAATGTAGACCCTGATCTACTAGATCAAGTATTATTGGCTGGTTGGAAACTAGAGCAACGTAATGGAACGCCAACACCCAAGATTAATCCTGATGACATTCGTTCCCTACAAAAACAATCTCGCCAAGTAGATTTAGCGGCGATTCGCAAGCCTTATATTGACCTAGTGCGAACTTTACGAAATACAGGTATAAAGGTATCTGATAGACGAGCGGTAAAAATTCAAAATCTCATTGCGGCAAGTGCTTTGATGTGTGGTAGAACTAGTGCGATTCTTTCGGATTTGTGGGTGATGAAATATATTTGGGATACGGAGGAGCAAATCGAAATCTTGGCAGGGATTATTGACCAAGTGATTGAAAAAGAGGAATCTACCCAAGCTCATCCACAGGCTTTTTTCAATAAACGACCAAATGCGGAGGAACTCATGAAGGAGGTGCAAACACTTAAAAATAAATGGGCTGCTGGGAATCATTCTTTTGCCGAGCAAAATCAGATCAAGGATAAACTTCGATATGTGCAGACTCGTTGTAATTGGTTGCAGAATCGAACACATAAGACACATTTGGAAAAAGAGATTGAATCACTTTGGGCAGTAATGTTGCAATATTAATCACAAGCTTTTATTTTATGAACTACTTTCTACATATAGCACAAACATACAAATCCTTTTTAGCTTCCATCAGACATTGGTCAACACTCAAAATGGCTTATGAAGGAAATGCTATATGGTTAAAAGGATTTAGTGAGGAGCAAGTAACATCCATTACTGTAAAATCCATTCCACACAAGCAGCTCTATAAGGAACAAGATGGACAATTATTTCCATTAGGGAGTTTATTACCTAGTAAAAATGTCCCTTCTCTACTATGGACACCGATTGAAAGAGCCTTACCTGTGCAATTGCCCTCTAAACAAAGTAATTTAGAGACTCCACTCGCCAATATCCAAATGGAATTGGTGCCAGCAGAAAAAGAGGAAAAGGTAATTGCATTAGGTGTAGAGCTACCTGTATTAGCGAATTATATAGAAAAAGCGGCTGCTCATCGTTTACAATCATTGCGTTGGCTGGTTATCAATAGGCAACAAGCTCTAATTATAGGAGAGCCTTTATTAGCCCTTCCAGGAAAAGTTTACTGGCAACAGGAAGATTTTCTTATACCAGCAGGTTGGCAATTTAAATTATATGCACTTGTTCCAGCTTTTAATCGCCTTCTCAATTTTGAGCGCAATCAATTATTGATTTGGAACGAAAACGGCACTTATTATCCCATAGACAAAAATCAGTTACAAACTTTATCTATAGGTAGCTTTAGACAGACATTTCAACAAATTTTAGCAATGATGTAATCCATTACTTATTAATTGCTTATTAAGTTAATATTATGCTTAGTCCAGATCAAAAAAGATTTTACGCATATTTCAAATCTTCTAAGGATTATTTCTGGCAATGGGAAGAAAAGACAACAATCATAGGTATTCCTAATGGTAGTACAATTATCTATAAAGCCCATGCTATAGATTTATTACAAAAAATAGCAGCCGTTCAACAAATTCCACGCTTTGGAGCTTTTTTACTGGTTTATATTGCTATTGGTGAAAATGGAAAAGAAAATATAGCTCAGGTGATCAAAATGCTAAAAAACGATACCCAAATGAGCTATATAGTTAATCAGGAGGTTGTTAATTTTTTAGAATTATTGCCTACACTACCTACTGAATATAAAACAGGACTCAATAGACAGCTTATATTTCGAGCATTATTTGAGGATGCTCATAATTTACTTGGTTTCCGACGAGGAAAAATGATCCTTAAAATAGCACAGACAAATGCTTATGAAACCGCTAAGTTAGGAGAACCAAATTCGACGAATACTTATGCTTTTCATCATGATATTCATGTGATTCTTTCTGTAGCTCGCAATTTTCGAGATGTACAGTCAATCATTGAGGGTACTTTTGCTTTACCCAAAATAGAGGAAGAAACTTTAGAACTAGAGGAGACTCAAAATAAACCTACCCCAAATCCTAGAAAGGTAAATGATTTTATTGATGAACTCAAAGAAAAAAAGGAGACCTTTCATATAGGTGCCTTAGTGCCACATATTTGGTCCGGTCTACAGATTCCTTTTTACAACCGTTTACCCAGTCAACACCCTTTAGGTGGTTTTGCAGATTTGAGTAATAAAGGCACATTAGATCGTTTATTACTGTCAGAATTTGCGAATGAGGATCTAGTTTTCCTTTCTCGTTTAGCGAATAATGAAGCACTTTATGTCAATAGAGAAATTCCGCCTGAATCAAATGATTTGGAACGCATTATTTTGATTGATGTCTCCTTGAAAAACTGGGGAAGTCCTAAAGCCATTGCTTTTGCATTATTATTAGCGATTAGTGAGCATCCTAAAACCAAGATTCCTTGTAAAGCATTTGCCGTAGGGAGTCAATATCACCCCCTCAATTATGCCACTTTTGAAGAACTAATAGAAAGCCTTAAAATCCTAGAAGCTTGTTTGGAAGCATCGCAGGGAATTGAGTCCTTTTTTAAAGATTTCCCCAATCACCAAGAGCAAGAAGTCTTTTTGATTACTTCAGAAGATAGTTTTCAATTGGCAGCGATGCAGAAGCTTGTACAGGATTTTCTGATTCATTTTGATTATATTCTCAATACGAATAGAACAGGAAAAATTAGGCTTTATAAACAAAATGGGAAAAATAGAAAACACATTCAAGATTTACAATTGCCCTTAAATCAGCTTTGGAGACAGCCGTCCATCAGAAAAACAAAGGAAAAGCCTGATATTGTAATGACGAATATTGATATTGATGTACCCATTTTGTTCCCTTATCCACAAAATAGCCCACCAACTTTGACAACTGGTGATCAGGTATTTTTTAAGGTAAGTAGAGAGAAAGCATTATTCCAATTAGATAATCGGTCTGATAAGCAATTTCAAGTTAGACAACATTATAACTATATTCGTAAAGGTTGGAAACTCTTATATACTGAACTACCCTTCTTAGATGGACAATTTGAAATGGGGCGTTTACCTAATGGGGAATTACTTATTTTAATGTATCAAGCACTAACCAAATGTATTGTAATCATTAATTTAACAACAAATCACCAAGCAGAAGTCTTTGTTACTGAGTGGAAAGATCAAATTACTAAGCTCATTTTTTATAAAAATAGCTTTTATTTACTTCCAAGTAATCAATATTTGCCTAAGTATTTTATGATTACTTATACCAGCCAAAGTGATAAACTTCGGGTCAAGAAAATAGCTGATTATTTACCTGTAGAAGTGCAAACTACACACAAAGATAAGGATGATCTACTAAAGGAATTTTCAAGAAAATATCACCATACACCTTCTATTTTGAAAAATATCAAAACTATTGCAATTAATCAAAATTACAATTTGATATTTAATCAAAAACATGAATTGGTGTTGACTCATCATGGCATATTCAAATTTCAACAAATAAGCTCTAAAAAATCTTTGAAATTGGCTGAAAGCACTAGTACAGGCTTTGTTTTTGATGATGGAAGCCACATTCAAGCACATCGTTCAGGTTTGATTATTTTGGAAAGTAGTCATCCAGATATTCCAAAAATATACATTCCTTCTGCTTTACAAATGTCTTTAGGCATAGCAACCGAAGAGCATTTTGCAGGGAATGAATATTTTAATCCAAGACAGGAAGAACGTAGAGAAAGCATGTTAAATCCTAAGTTTTGGAAGAAATACATGATTCCTTTTATCGAACATATATTAGCATAATAATTATGGAATTAAAAACCATTCTTCATCATAGCAATAGCCACCCTCTAGGAGCTATTTTAATAAAAGGACAAAAAATTGACCGTTGGATCATGGATATTCAACGAATGGGCTTGGCATTGTCAGCTATTAAGGCTTATGCCATTCCCAATCCTAATGAACATGATAATCCTTTGGATACTATTTGGGGTTGTTTGATTCTAACAGCAATCAAGCAAAAAGATATGGATATTGGTCCAAATAGCTATTGTCAATTGGCGCATCCTTATTTACTAATACCAGAAAAAGCAAAGTTATTTCCAGCAATTGGTCAGGAAGCATTAGGCGATTTATTAAAAGATCAACTTCACTTATTACACCCTGCTCTCGGTCTAATCGCTTTGAAAACAGCGATCAATTGGGAATTGGTATTGTCTGCTCCTTCAATGGAAGCGGTTACTATTCAAAAGCCTGTAGCCCCGATTTTTATCCCCAAAACCATCAAAAGTTTTCAAATCAAACCACTTAGTCCAGAGGAAGTATTAGAACACTTTGCTAGTAGTCAAGAAGCTGGTCAAAAATTAGATGATGAGCCGCTTAATCCTTTTGAAAAAGCGAGACTGTTTTTTTATAAAAAAGTATTGGATCAATCTAATGCTAAGGACAATTCATCAGATAAGGCTGGTCAAGGCTCTGCTGGACTTAACGAAGGACAAAATTCTGGATTATTCTATACTTTGCAAAACAAAATAAATTCACTTACAAATAATTTTACTAAAGATTGGCAAGAAGACTTTGAAGCATTACAAAAAAGGAATCAGAAACAGTTAGATAAACTTTTAGAATTGCTCAAAAAAGATCCTAAAGAAGCCTTGAAATACGCCATTCCCTTAGATAAAGATGGCACAACACGAGGAAACAATAGACCAGGAAAATTTAATTTAGATAAACGCTGGTGGGATTTTTCTTTGTTTGGAAATACTTCTAGGGGAAGCGGTTCTGGTTCTGCACCATTAGACCGTACAGCTTTTCAACAATTACAAGTTCAATATTACAAAACGGCTGAAGAACTTATTAAGCAAGGAGAATATCACAAGGCTGCATTTGTATATATGAAATTGTTGGGTAGTGCTCATTCTGCTGCCTCCACACTAGAAAAAGGTGGTTTTTATGCAGAAGCAGCAGCTATTTATTTAAAATACTTGCAAAATAAAGAAAAGGCGGCTGAATGCTATGAAAAGGGAAATATGTTAGCGGAGGCGATTGCTTTGTATCAGGAACTCAGCAAGCATGAGAAGGTGGGTGATTTGTATATGCGTTTGAATGAAAGAGAAAAAGCTTTTATTCATTATAAAAAAACCATTACAGCGTATCGCAGCCAAGATCGTTTTATCAAAGCAGCATTGATTTATCGGTATAAAATGTCCAATCCAGAGGCTGCTCAGGAGATGTTATTGAATGGCTGGCGTGTAAATAAGGATGCTTTTAATTGTTTGGATAATTATTTTGTCAATATTAAAGAAGATAAAGCTTTAGATCAGGCAATTCAGCACATCCACAAGCAGGAAGTTCGCCCCAATCAACAGGAAACCTTTTTGAAGGTGCTGCAAAAGGCTTTTAATAAACGACAAAAAATACGTCCCTCTATTCGGGCGATAGCCCATGAGGTCATTGCCGAAAGAGTGCCTAAGAATCGGCATATTGTGAAGTCATTGCGTCATTTTGATGTGGAGGATCGTTTGTTGGGGAAGGATGTCGTGCGGTTTATTTGGTGAAACTGTATTTTCTTTTCTTAATCTTGTACTACGTGTTTGTTTAATTTTGTTTTACAATCTACCTATATGATTGTCATAACATTAGCTAGGCTTTTTAACGAAAAATAGGATTAAATTGATCACTCAAAATGAGGAAGCTATTTTTTTATTACTAAGTAACAAGCAAAAAATAAATTAGGCATGTTTGTTCGGTTAATTTGTGGC
>JAHDFT010000304.1 GCA_020628015.1 Bacteroidota bacterium | reverse complement strand
TGCCTTGTCTAGTGTCAAATTTCCCTAACCAAAATTTGTACACTTATTTTTCACTTGTTCTTAAGTGATGGGGAATTAAAGCCTTCAATTTATTTTTCCTATCCATTACCAATAAAACTAAATCGAATGATTGCTATAAAGTCCTTATTATACTGCATGTATGCCACCCTTCTTTGTAATTTTGTACATGTTGGTGCATTAGATATGCATAAAAAGACAGAAACTTGTACTGTTAATGTTAATGCTTCCTGCCCTGCCGAAGAAAGGGTTTATCCTAAAGATTTCCGTTCTCCACTGGGCATTCCATTAGTTTTGTCTGGTACCTTTGGAGAATTGAGAAATAACCACTTTCATGCTGGTATAGACATCAAAACCAATGGCACAGAAAATTATCGCATCTATGCTGTAAAAGAGGGCTATGTTTCTCGGATCAAAATTTCTCCTAGAGGTTATGGTAATGCTTTGTACATTACCCATCCCAATGGTTATACCAGCGTCTATGCTCACCTCAATGAGCTGAAAGGGGCGATTGGTGATTATGTAGAACAGCAACAATATGCCAGAGAAAGTTTTGCATTAGATCTTTATCCACCATCAGGGAGTTTACCTGTGACCAAAGGGCAAGTTGTCGCTTTATCTGGTAATACTGGCGGCTCTGCTGGCCCACATTTACATTTTGAAATCCGAGATTCTGGAACTGAAGAAGCCCTGAATCCCCTATTATTTGGTTTTCAGGTAGCAGATACTCGTCGTCCATTATTGAATCAAATGGCGATGTATGAGCTGGATGATAATGGTTATTATTCGACTCCTATTATTTATGATGTGATTAGTGGGCAGAATGGGATGAAAAAATTGAAAACGCCTATTATTAATGTGGGTAGTCCTAAAGTGGGGTTTGGGGTTAAGGCTTATGACAAACAAAATGCAGCCAATAACCTCAATGGAGCCTATAGTGTCGAAATGATTGATAATGGTACAGTGGTTTATGCTTATCGAGTGGAAAGGATTGCTTTTGATGAATCTCGTTATATTAATTCCCATACAGATTATGCTCACAAAAAACGGGGAAATGGTTGGATACAAAAGTGTTTTCGAGATCCAGGCAATCGCCTCAATATTTATGATCAGGTTATTAATGATGGGATTATTGACCTGAGTGATGGGGTCATTCATAAAATCTTTTTCAATGTGCGGGATGTGGCAGGAAATACGACTACCTTATCTTTCAATGTCAAATATGATCCAAGTAAACCTGCTAAGAGTTCTAATCTAAAGAATGGGGTACAGTTCTTTAGTCATCGCAATAGCAATACCTTTGAAAATTCAGAAGTCAAAGTAGATTTTCCATCCAATGCCTTTTATACGGATTTCAATTTTCAGTATGGGAAACGGGCTTCAACAAGTGAGTATGTTTACTCCAACTACCACAAAATCCATGATGATAAAACGCCTGTTCACCAAAAGTTCGAGATCGCCATTAGAGGAGATCGGGTTCCAGAAAGATTACGGAATAAGGTATTGATTGCCTATAAGAACAGCAAGGGCAGTCGAAGTAGTGCTGGTGGCGAATGGCGTGGAAATTATCTGGTGGGTTCTTCTAAATATTTTGGGGAGTATTATATTACTGTAGATACAAAAGCCCCAACGATTACCCCTGTTAATATTTCTAATGGGAAAAATATGTCGAAAAGCTCCACAATTACCTTCAAAATTGCAGATAATCTAGCAGGGATTAAGTCTTATAATGGCTATATTGATGGTAAATGGGTGTTGATGCAATATGATCAAAAAACAGGTAAGCTGCGTTATCGCTTTGATCGTCGAGTGGGGGCAGGTAATCACACGATTAAGGTGGTGGTGACTGATTATCGGGATAATGTGAAGACTTATACAGCGAAGTTTAGACGTTAAAAAATCTTTTACTGTTAGTGATGGAACAGAAATAAATTAGGCCATATTCCTTATTATTTAGCCTAATACTGCGTTGCAAAAATATTACGTACATTCCATGTATGCGCTATTTTTGCGCCTTGTCTTAGACTAAATAATTAGCAGAATATTTTGGCCTAATTTATTTCTAATCCATCACTTACTTATAATGCAAATAAGCTCTAGCATATGCTAGAGCTTATTTGCATTATACGATTACTCTATCTTCCCAATAGAAAAACAACAGGCCTTTTATGTAAATTAGGTGGCTTTTTTTTCCACTGAACAATTTTTTGAGTGCTTATTTTTTGAGTAGGTAGGGTAATGTCTACTGCAATACACAGATTGGTATTGGCTTTACAATGATCCAGAATATCTTCCAACATGGGATTATTCCGATAAGGTGTTTCTATAAATATTTGTGTCTTCCCATACTTTAAAGCCGCTTTTTCTAATTCCTTAATTTTTTGAATTCTGCTTCCTCTGGAAATGGGTAAATAGCCATGAAAACTAAACTGTTGACCATTCATCCCTGATCCCATTAAAGCTAGTAAAATAGAGGAAGGACCAATAAGTGGAATGACATCAATCTTTTTCCAATGTGCTGCTTTGACAATCGCAGAACCAGGGTCGGCTATTGCTGGGCATCCTGCTTCGGATAATAAACCAATATCTTTCCCTTCTTCGGCAGCTTTCAAATATTCGGTAAACTCTGCTTCACTTTTGTGTTTGTCTATCAATAGAAAAGTCAAATCATCAATGACCTTTCCCATCTGCTTTACCCCCATCTTCACCAAATAACGTCTAGCACTTCTTACATTTTCTACAATATACACATCCAATTGGCCAATGATGGCTTTGGTTTGTTCAGGTAAAATGCCTGTATCTTCTCCGCCTAGTAAGGTTGGGATGAGGTAGAGCTTGCCTTTCATAAAGTTCTATTTTGTTTGATCAAATTACAAAGTAGTTCTAAAAAAAACGTAGAGATAATTCATGAACTATCTCTACGTCATTTAGTAACAAGCAAAAAATAAATTAGGCATGTTTGTTAGATTAATTTGTGGCTAGACGAGGCAAAAAACGTAGGCGATGCGAGCATCGTCGAGGAACCCGTCCTAACGATTATAGCAGCAAATTAAACAACAAGATGTCGGTTTATTTTTTAGCTGTTACTTAGTCAATAAATCATAGTTTAAATTACTCCACAATAATTCGCTCTACTGCTTTGCGATTACCAGATTCGATACTCATCAAATAAACGCCAGAGCTAAAGTTATCCAATTGTAAAGTCATTTCATTGCTTCCTGTTGTAGCTTCTATTTGTCTAGTCATTATAGCTTTACCCAGTACATCATAAATGGTGATGTCTACTGCTCCATCTATATCCATATAATAACGTACAGAGATAAAATCACTAGTAGGGATAGGTGAAAGGCTGATGAAACCGAAATCTCTTTCCCCTCTTTCTAGGAGAATTACCTCCGAAAGGCTAGATTGACCATCATAATCTACTTGTCTTAGTTGATAGTAATTCGTTCCTGCTAAAAGGTCTTTATCTAGGAAATTATAAGTTTGAGCAATAGTACTATTTCCTACTGCATCAATCGTTTGAATGATTTCAAAATCAAAACCATTTGTAGAACGCATTAACTCAAAATAGTGGTTATTGGTTTCTGTAGCCGTAATCCATGTCAATAAATTACCCTCGTTCAATACTTCTCCTGTAAAACCAGCCCATTCGATTGGATTTGCTTGTTTACAAGTAACAATATCTACATCAAGTGTACCCATACAACCCAGATTATCTTCTGCAATGAAGTCAAAACCTTGACCTGCTGGAATATCTGCTGTAGAAAGTGTTTGACCGAAGCTCACTTTTCCTTTGTAATGATCACCAAATATGTCGTAATCTGTTGAATTGTCTATCTCTCCTAATCCACCGATTACACTAAAGTTAACTCGGAAGATACCCAATTCACGATCACAAACCACATCATAGATAAATTTTACAGGCTTTAAGAAAATCACCCCTCTACCTAGAGAAACATCAGCACAAGCAGCATTAGCATCTACTAAACCACTATCTCCTATAGGGCCAGCAACTGCGACAACAAAATAGTTTTGGTTAGGGGTTAAGCCCAAACCAGAGAATCTTCCGCTATCATTAAAATCTAAAATATTACCGACCTCATCTCTATCTCCATCATGTAACCAATATTGTAAGACATTATCATTATCGAGTACTGTTCCAGCAGCCCTAGCACTAACGCTTCCACCATGACAAATGTAAGCCGTTTCTGTATCATTTTCAATGCTTCCAGCCGTTGTTTCACAAAGTACTGCACAAAACTCAATACCACCTTCATCTGTTTGCATTCCACTACCATCATTTATTCTAAAGAAATAGTCTTGTCCACACTCAATCGGATCAGATACAAAAGTATTACCATCTACAGGATTGCCTTCTACACTATAATCACCATCACCACCACTAATCACAATCGTTACCTGATACATTTGCCCTTCTAGGAAAGTAATCGTTGCATCTGTAGTCAATGGATCTAATACGATGCAATCTTCTTCAGGTAAGACGGTAAATGAAAGCCCTGTTAAATCTAAGTCTGCACAAATACCCAATGCATCAATAACAGCTAAGGCATCTGCTGCTGTTTCTGCCATTGCTTCAAATAATTCATCAAAGAATGATGCTTCATCCGTTGGATCTATATTAAAAGCATGAATTGTGTAGGTTCCTACAGGTAAAACATCTATCATTCCAGTTGTACTATAACCTTCAAGATTTAACTCCTCTCCATTAGTTATAATAAAGAAAGATGAGAAATCCGCATTTTGACTACCATCCAAAACAAACTCAAAAGTTTCTCCAATACATAAAGACGTTTCAGATTGTGCTACTACAGCACCACTTGCTGCTTCACAAGGGATTGTAATAACGCAGTCAGGATGATCTGAAGCCAAAACGGTAAAGGTTTGTGCTGATCCACTCAAACTACAACAGCTTTCACCATCATCACAAGCACTAGCAAAAGCATCAAAACCATCTGTTGTAAGTGTTGCTGTAAAAGCATCTACCTCATCGGCTGCGATTCCAACTCCATAAACACTATAATTACCCTCTGGGAAGGAAGTAGGAAAATCACCTTCTTCATAAATCCCTACATCAGCATCATCAATTACAATCATAAAGTTTTGAACATCACCTCCTGAATTATTTTGTACATCAATATCTACTGTTTCACCTAGACACACTGTTTCGGTAATTACTGTAACCGTAGGAGAAACAGCCTCACAAGGCTCTTCTGTAATACAAGCAGGATCATCTAATGACAAAACAGCGAAGGTTTGTGCTGATCCACTCAAACTACAGCAGCTTTCACCATCGTCACAAGCACTAGCAAAAGCATCAAAACCATCTGTTGTAAGTGTCGCTGTAAAAGCATCTACCTCATCGGCTGCGATTCCAACTCCATAAACACTATAATTACCCTCTGGGAAGGAAGTAGGAAAATCACCTTCTTCATAAATCCCTACATCAGCATCATCAATTATAATTACAAAGTTTTGTACATCTCCTCCTGCATTATTTTGGATATCAATATCAACAGCTTCACCTAAACAAACCGTTTCTGTAATTACTGTAACTGTTGGAGAAATAGCTTCACAAGGAGCCTGACAAGCAGGATCATCTGATGCTAATACAGTTTGATTGATTGGTAAAGCATTCACTACACAACAGAAATTCTCTGATTCACAAGCATTGACAAAATTAATGAAGTTTTCTTGTGCAATACCAATTAAATCATTCGCTGATTCTGCTGCAAAAGCTGTGGTATAAAAACTATAATCACCTGGATCAAAGTTTTCTAAGCTCGTACTTTCTGTTAGTACATCTACTACATCGCCATTTCCATCTAATACAATAAATGCACTACTATATGCAGCATCAACAGTACTAGTTAAAGTCGTTGTAATGGCTGTACCAAAGCAGATGGTTTCAGGTTCGATGGTTAATTCAGGTAATTCTGGTTCGCAAGGGATGAACTCGGTAAAACTTAAAGCAAAATCACCTTTAGAAATACCACTTCCATCAATAATCATAATATAATTGGTTCCTTCTTCGGTTTTGAATCCGTTTAATAAGGTACTATTATCATTGTCATCATCAGTAGCACAGCCAGCATAGCTTAATGCGCCACAAGCACCAGAATAAACAATGATTTCTGGTGAGTCTAATATAGTCGTAGAATCTGCAAATTGCTCACTAAAAGCGGTGATGTCATAGCTCAATCCATCTCCTGTGAAAGAGAAATAGAAGGTAGAGCCGAAATAATCGGTAAAACCGAAGCAATCTACTTCATTAGCATCTAAATTCGGATCTAAATCACTAGATCGGAAACAATAATTAGAGAATATTTCTCCATCTACATCAGCAATATTTGCTAAATCAAGGCCATAAGCCGTTTCACAAAAATAAAACTGCTCAAAGCCTTCAGGACAACTAGATTGTAGGAAAAAAGAAGGGTAGTCTTCCCCTACGACAATACCTGTACACTCTGTGGGAATACTATTTCCTGCATTGACAATATCAGGAATAATGACAGGCACAATAAAAATCTGAAACTCTCCATTGACAAAAAAGTCTGGATTATTGAATATATTACTTTGCCCAATATCTGCTGTTCCACCTCCATAGATCACATCTCCATTAGTGTCTACCAAAATCAAATCGGCAAAATTACCGCTATCTTGAGAGGGATCTGTACCGCTTGGTAAGGCATCATAGACCACCCAAACAATACCAGGATTAGGAGCAGAAGGATCTGCTTCAAAAGAAAGGTCAGGCAAGGTAATTTGGTCGCCCACCACTAAGGTACTACCCGAAGCTGGGTCAATTGTGGCCAGCCCACTCAAATCAATGTCACAAGGGGCAGCTTGTGTGCTTGATATGGAGAAAAAAGATAGAAGGAAAATGGTTAGTAAAAAGTTTTTCGTGAACATCATATTTTCTTTCAAGTTATCTAAATATTACAAAACATTACAAAGTTAAATAAGAAACAGTAAAAAAATAATTGTATCAATTTTGATTGATAAATTTC
>JAHDFT010000004.1 GCA_020628015.1 Bacteroidota bacterium | reverse complement strand
TAGTGATAAATTTCCCTAACCAAAATTTGTACACTTATTTTTCACTCGTTCCTTAATCCTAATTGAAGTAAAAATAAACCCTCAAATTTACTAAACAATAGAAAAAAGAACAATTGTAAAAATCATATAAGATTCCTCTAATCTCAACAATGGCACAATGTATGCCGTATGTTTTTTATTATATTCGCATTTGACAAGAGTAACAAACCTATACATGTGACTTTGACTTGTTATTTTGTCACCATTATCTATCAAACAACCAAAAAGCTCCTGTATGCAAAAGTTAAAAATTGGATTGATCAAAGAAGGAAAGGTGCCACCAGACTCAAGGGTTCCACTCACTCCTGCAATTTGTAGACAGCTGTTGGATCAATATGGTGATCGCTTGGAGATATATGTAGCTCCTTCCTCTAATCGCTGCTATACGGATGAAGAGTATCAAGCATTGAATATTCCGATGAAGGCAGATTTGAGCGATTGCGATGTATTGATGGGGGTTAAAGAAGTGCCTAAAGTGGAGTTAATTCGAGATAAACAATACTTTTTCTTTTCGCACACCATTAAAAAACAGCCTTATAATCGGGAATTATTACAAAAAATATTGATGCTTGATATTAAAATGACCGATTATGAATGTCTCACTTGGGCTAATGGTAGAAGAATCATTGGCTTTGGGCGATTTGCTGGCATTGTTGGCGCACATAATGGCTTTTGGACTTATGGACGCAAACTCCAATTATTTGAGCTAAAAGCGGCACATGAATGTAAGGATTATGCCGAAATGGTGGAGCAATATAAGGCGATACAATTACCGCCAATAAAAATCGTTATTACTGGAAATGGTCGAGTAGCTCAAGGAGCTAAGGAAATGGTCGATAAAGTGGGCATTAAGGAGGTGACAGTAGAAGACTATCTCCATCAAACTTTTGAGGAGCCAGTTTATGTTCATCTGCCTAATGATTTATTGTATCAACATAAGGAGCGTCAAGACTTTGATAAGCCTGAGTTTTATCAATTTCCAGCGCAATACGAAAGTACTTTTGATCGTTTTATTCCACTCACAGATTTAATGATCAATGGTATTTACTGGGCTCCAGCGGCTCCCATTTTCTTTAGCCTAGAAGATTTGCAAAAGCCTGATTTCAATATCAAAGTATTGGCTGACGTTACTTGTGACATTAATGGTTCGGTGCCTACACCAAAAGCTACGGTTATTGGAGATCCAACAATGGCAGTTGATTTACAAACAGGAGAAGAAGTTGCCCCTTTCCAAGCAGAAGGCTCTTTAGATATTATGTCTGTTGATAATCTGCCCAATGAATTGCCTCGTGATGCTTCCCAAATGTTTGGAGAAGTATTGGCAACCTATATTATTCCTGAGTTGTTAAAACAAGACAGCGAGATTATCGAAAATGCGACCATCGCTGATTGCGGTCTTTTAACCGAACGATTCAGATACCTTGAAGATTATGTGGGTATGATGTGTTAGAACAATAACAATTCCTATGAAATTATTCCTTTCTTCCCTTTGCTTATTCCTATTCCTTTGCCTTGTCCAAATGCCAACTGTTTTTGGACAAGGCATTTCTATTCCGCTCAATCGTTTAGAGTATCACAATATTGATCGGTTGGAGATTTTGTCTGGTTATTTGGATACTTGGGTGCATAGCTCCGCCAAGCCATACAACAGTTTTCATACGGTGCTGTATGCAGAAACGGCTGATGATATGGAAGTTCGTTTTCGTGTTACCGACCGTCAAAATCAGTATTATATCTACCGAAATAATAATGAATGGACGGAATGGGGCTTAATCGAATCAAAAAAACCGCTTTGGAAGTCTCTTTACAAGCATAAAACCGACTTTTTACGCTTAGAAGAGAAGGGTAAGTTGATTGTCCGAGCCAATCCTTTATTACATATGGAATTGGGTCAGGCATTTGGTGATAAAGGCATTCAGTTCATCAATCGTAGAGGTGGTGAAATCAGGGGGGTAATTGGTGGGAAAGTGGGTTTCTATACCCAATTTACCGAAAACCAACGCAGTTTCCCAGATTACTATTATGAGAAATTGGTTAATGATAGTGCGGTGCCTGGTGAAGGTCGATATGCTTTATTTCATAGTGGTGTAGGCTTCGATCAGGAGTTGTTTTCTCGAAATGGCACAGATTATTTCAATGCAGCGGGTCATATTGCATTCCAAGCAATGGATGAGATTGGTGTTGAATTGGGGCATGGTAAACATTTTTTAGGTAATGGTGTTCGTTCCCTCTTTTTATCTGATTATTCCGCCAATCACTTCTACCTCAAATTTAGAACGAATGTCTGGAAATTGAATTATCAAAATCTTTTCCTAGAATTAACAGGTCAACATGATTATAAAGATTTCGATGGTTTGCGACCTAAAAAATATGCAGCTATTCATCATTTGAGTTTAAATGTTTCTAAAAAGGTTAATATTGGCTTTTTTGAGAGTGTTGTATTTGGTCGAGAAAATGGTTTTGAACTCAATTATCTTAATCCAATCATTTTTTATCGAGCAGTAGAATTTACTTTGGGTAGCCCAGATAATATCATGCTAGGAATGGATTATAAAATCAACTTGCTTAGTCGTTTATCTATTTATGGACAATTTTTATTAGACGAATATTCTTTTAGTAAACTATTGTCTAATGAGGGTTGGTGGGGTAATAAATTTGGTGTGCAATTGGGTTTGAAATACCTCAATTTATTTGATGTCAATACTTTGGATGTTCAAGCGGAGTTAAATCTAGTACGCCCTTTTACCTATTCTCATGACTCTGATATTGCCAATTATTCGCATTATAACCAAGCTTTAGCACATCCACTAGGCTCTAATTTTATTGAAGGATTAGGCGTAATTCGTTATCAGCCTAGAAAAGACATATTTTTAAAGTTGAATATGATGTATAGTGTACAGGGAATGAATGTGGATACCATCAATTATGGAAGTGATATTCTAGTTAATTCCTCCTATATTGCTGGTAGTCAACGAACTGGTCATTCTTTTTTACAAGGTAATCAAAACAGCATATTCTTAACCGACTTTACCCTTAGTTGGATGTGGAAACACAATCTTTTCTTTGATTTAAACTTCCTGTATAGAAGAGCAAAGGATGATTTGAGTGATACTGTAAATAATACTCAAATGCTGAGTTTAGGTATGAGATTAAATCTTGGACGGAAAGAGTTGATTTTTTAATCAATATTCACATTTCCCTATAATTTACTATCATGCTCGTGAAACAACTTTTTTAGCTCCCTCTAAAACAAAATCGCACTTCATATAGTTATTATAATACAGCATGTTGGTAAAGAGATGTTTTATTTAGAAATAGAAAGATCAACTTATTGTTTTATTACTTTATATTTCATACCTTTATCAACTCCAGAGTCCTTCACTAAAATTATACGTCTCTTGGATTATTCTTCTTTATTCCATTCATATACCAAAGAGATGCTGGTCTTAAAACCAATTAAGACCATAAATACCCCCTCTATATTAGCTACCAAGTACTCTAATAAACCTATCTTAGATAATCAATTGTCCATTTTGGCTCTTTACGATAGGCATAAATACCAGTTGCTCAGTTATATACAATTAGAATAGCCCTCTTAAAAATCCCCCTCTCTCTCCTCTTGGAATGGTAAAAAAATAATTGCTATATGGAACTGTCAGAAAATAAATTTCAATTTTGATTGATCAATTTATTTTTCACTCTTCCTGTTTTGCTTGACCGATTTGATAAACTTATTTTTTACTTGTTCCTTTTCGTACAAAAAACATTTCGATGCTTTCTTAAAATGGTAAGTAATTGGGATGTTTACTAGTAACCATCTCCGTTTCAATCACTATATACATAAAATACCTTATCTTATGGTAAAAGTAGGAATCAACATTAACAAGAAAAAGCCAAAAACATTAGATGCCTATACACCGGAGTTCTACGAGTTTCGGGAAATGTTAGACTTCAAATGCGAAGGCTGGGAAGAATTTGTATTGACCACGAAGAATAATCGTATAAACTTGCGTTTTGTAAAAAAAGGGCAGGAAATCGTTGAGTTCAAAAAAAATCTGGATTTGATGCGCTTGACAGTATACCTAGATAAGAAATTTCCAAAGTGGGAAAGATTTACTATATCCAATACCACTTATCCAATAATTCCTTGTCCTGACTGTGAAGAAGGTATGGTCATTAGATTGAGTGATAGCAATGCACACAGTTATGTCTTGGTAGAAGGTCATGAACGTGATGCTTCTGGAAAAATCACACAAGTAATTGGCAATCAAGAAGGAGAAAAAATCATTTTTAAAACGACAGGCCGTAAAAAATATAAATTCTCTGTATTGATGAAGGAAATGGAGCAGAATTCTAAAGACAACTTATTTGGTAAAATATTAGATGAAGTCAATTCCTAATCAATTACCCCAATAACGATTGTTTTACAATAATCATCTTATGTCTTTAAAAGCAAATGGTGATGAAATAATGGATAAACATTTATTTCATCACCATTTCTTATTTTTTGCTGTTCCTTAGAAATAGTTTATGTAAATTTGTATTCCTTTATCAAGAATATACCCTATTCACAAACATACAATTTACCAAACAACGCTCCATTTGAAACCTTTACGGCTGTCCAAATTATCTCTAACCAATTTCAAGAACTACCAATCTTGTCAACTACAATTTAACCATCAATTAAATTTCTTTGTTGGGGCTAATGGAGCTGGGAAAACCAATCTATTAGATGCGATTCATTACTTGAGCTTCTGTAAAAGCTATTTTAACCGTTCAGATCGTTATAATATCCTCAATGAACGTACCTTCTTTCGCTTGGAAGCAGAATTTGAAGTAGCTGGATTATTAGAAGCAGTTATAGCCAAAATTGTTAAAGGAAAAAAGAAGGAGATCAGTCGAAATGATCTCGTTTATACCAAAATTGCTGATCACATCGGTTTGCTTCCACTTGTCATGATTGCCCCAGATGATGTGCAGTTGATCAAGGAAGGAAGTGAGGAAAGACGTAGATTATTGGATAGTACGATTTGTCAACTCAATCCACTTTATCTTCAAAATTTGATGCGTTACAATAAACTCCTACAACAACGTAATGCAGCTTTGAAAAAATTTGGAGAAATTGGTCAGACAGATCATGCTTTACTAGACATTTATGACAAGCAAATAGCTCCCCTAGGGACATTCATCCATCAAACTCGACAAGAACAGTTACAATATCTAGCCAGCCATCTACAAACGTTTTATGCAGCAATTAGTCAGCAAAAAGAAAGCATTCAATGTCAATATCAGTCTACTTTAAACGAGGGTGATTTCTTAACACAATTAAGCTCCGCTCGTCGAAAAGACTGTTTATTACAACGAACCACACAAGGCATTCATAAAGATGATTTATTATTTCAGATCAACGATTATCCACTCAAAAAATACGGCTCACAAGGCCAACAAAAATCCTTTTTACTAGCGATTAAACTAGCTATCTATCAAGTCATCAAAAACCAGAAACAACAATTTCCCATTCTATTATTGGATGATATTTTCGATAAATTGGATGGAGAACGCTTAGAACAATTGGTACGACTTATCATTGGAGAAAATTTTGGTCAAGTATTTATTTCTGACACACAATTGGAGCGAATGACCAGTATTTTTGATAAATTTGTGAGCGATTACAAAGTGTTTATGATTGAAGATGGACAAGTTCTTCGTTAGTAGATCGCTGTTTTTCTGTCACCTTTATATTATCAATCAATATGCGTAGACCTCACAAAGATTATAGAAAAAATAATCAGCAATCCTTGAAAGAAGTCATCAATGAGTTGATGAAATCTTATCAATTGAATCCTAAAATCAATGAAGCAAGGGTTATTAATAGCTGGGAACGGCTTATGGGACGTATGATTGCCAAAAATACCCGATATATTGCGGTAAAAAACGGGGTATTAATTCTTCAAATCACCAATGCGCCACTTAAACAAGAATTATTTTACGCTAGAGATAAAATAAAACAGATTGTCAATAAGGAATTGGGAGAAGAGTTCGTTAAAGAGGTGGTAATTCGATAATTTGATCTTAGTAACAGCTAAAAAATAAACCGACATCTTGTTGTTTAATTTGCTGCTATACTTCGTTAAAAAGCCTCGACGATGCTCGCATCGCCTACGTTTTTTGCCTTGTCTAGCCACAAATTAACCTAACAAGCATGCCTAATTTATTCTTTGCTTGTTACTTACTACTAGCCTCACCAATTCAAATTTTCAATTTGAAGTAATAAAGTTATTAATATGACAAAGCACTATATTTTCACTTTAGTTATTTTATTTTGCTTACTCTACACAGTAGATGCTAAGGCTCAATTATTTAAAAATAAAAAGAAATCATCTAAAAGCGGTCAAGAGTGGATTGAAAGAGATGGGCAACAAGCAGATCCTAATAAAGGCGTTTTGGAAAATCCTAGTGGGTTTGAAATGTATGGTCAAGAAGACCCAGAAATTCCAGCAGAGTTAGCTCCTGAGCCAGCAACTACTAATAATAAAGCGGATGATGCAGGGCCTTCTTTTGGCATGGAAGAGGAAAAACCTGGTGTTTTTACTTGGCGAAAACGTCGTACAAACATCGCAAAGGAGGACGCACCAGTAGATAACCAAATCCTGCGGAAACGACAAGATCCAAATGTCATTTCTGTCGATTTGGGTGTTTTGTATAAAATCACCTATGATCCTGTAACAGTAGAAAGCAATCGTCAACAAAAAGAAATTGATTTCAAAACCAAAGAGGATATCAAATATTTTTACAATCAAGCTATGTTGAAGGTAAAAAGTAAAAATTATGAAGAAGCTTTGGAGTATTTGAATAAATGTATTGCTGATAAACCTTATGATAAGGAATTATTACAATTGCGAGGCAATACTTTGGTTGAATTAGATCGTTATCGCAAAGCGGTGAATGATTATCAAACTGTTTTGGAATTGGATCAAACAGATCCTGCTGTTTATTATAATTTGGGAGCTGCTTATGCCAAACTGGGCAAGTCAGATGAGGCGGTTAACGCTTTTAATGAAGCTATCACATTGAAGCCTAATTATACCTTAGCCATCCAAGCTAGAGGAGCTTCTAAAACAATGATGAATGAGTACAAAGCAGCTATTGAAGATTACAATTTAGTCCTTGACCAAAATGCCTTTTTTGCACCAGCCATAAGAGGTAGAGGAATTGCTAAAAGCTTGTTGAGTAGATATGATGAGGCGATTAGTGATTTTTCTAGTGTTATTGACATCCAACCTAATGATGGCTTGGCTTATTACTATAGAGGGCTGGCTTATTGTAGCAATAATGAAATGTACAAAGGCTGTTCTGATTTAGATAAAGCCTATCAATTAAAAATTCCTCAAGCTTATGAGGATATTAAATTATTGTGTCGTTAAATGATGTGACAATCAAACATACTAAAAAGCAACATATTCTATGTCAGACATCAAAATTTTGTGGGTAGACGATGAGATTGATCATTTAAAAGCCCAAATACTTTTTTTAGAGCGGAAAGGTTATAATATTGAAGCGGTTACGAATGGCTATGATGCTATTGATCGTTGTCAAGAGGAGACTTTCGATGTCGTTTTCTTGGATGAATCCATGCCTGGAATTACTGGTTTAGAGACATTGACCAAGTTAAAAGAGATCAATAATAATCTACCAGTAGTAATGATTACCAAAAATGAGGCGGAGGATATTATGGAGGAAGCTATCGGCGCACAAATTACCGATTACCTTATCAAACCTGTTAATCCCCATCAAATTTTATTGACCTTAAAAAAGATCATTGACAATAAAAGGCTCGTCAGCCAAAAAACCACTTCGGATTATCAAAAAGAGTTTTCCCGAATTTTTAGTGCCATCCAAATGGGTGGTGATCACCAAGATTGGGCAGAACTTTATAAAAAACTCATTTTTTGGGAATTAGAGCTAGAGAGTGCAGATTCAGAGATGAAAGAAGTGCTAACCATGCAAAAGAGTGAGGCGAATAATGAATTTAGCAAATTTGTAGAAAAAAATTATCGAAAGTGGATACAGGATCAGAGTAATGCTGGGCCTACCCTATCCCATCGTTTATTTAGAGATAAAATTTTTCCAGCACTAAAAGATGACTGTTCTAATTTCGTCGTTCTTATTGACAATCTTCGCTTCGATCAATGGAAAATCATCCAGCCGATTATCTCTAGTGCTTTTCGCTTTGAAGAAGAGGATACTTTTTATAGTATTCTTCCTACCTCTACTCAATACAGTCGAAATTCTATTTTTGCAGGAATGCTCCCATCAGATATAGAACGTCGCCATCCAAGATTATGGAAGAATGATATTGATGAGGGGGGTAAAAATCTTCATGAGGAAACCTTTTTGGCAGATCAATTGGAGATTACCAATAATCAGATGAAGTTCAGCTATACCAAAGTAACCAATCATTACAATGGTAAACAGCTTGTCGATAATATCCACAATCTCTTGCACAATAAACTCAATGTGATTGTCTACAATTTTGTAGATATGCTTTCTCATGCACGTACAGAAATGGAGGTGTTAAAAGAGTTGGCAAGTGATGAAGCAGCTTATCGTTCAATTACCAAATCTTGGTTTGAGCATTCCCCACTTTGGCAAGCCCTTCGACGCATTGAAAATAAACGGGTCAACTTGATTTTTACTACAGATCATGGTACCATACGGGTCAATACGCCTTCTAAAGTTGTTGGAGATAGAAATACAACAACGAATTTGCGTTATAAGCATGGAAAAAACCTCCAATTCGTCAAAAGAGATGTCTTAACGGTTAGAAAGCCAGGCGAGGTGAAGCTCCCTCGTCCAAATGTCAGTTCGACTTTTATCTTTGCAAAAGATGATAAATTTTTCGTTTATCCTAATAACTACAATCACTACGTCAATTATTACAAAAATACCTTTCAACATGGTGGCATCTCTATGGAAGAAATGATTGTTCCTATTGTCCGCTTCTCATCAAAATAAAATAGTATTTCACAGCATATGGCTCTTATCAGATATGGTAGGAGCCATATGCTTGTGTATTAATATCTTAATATATGCAAATTTCCATCCCTTCCTTAGCTGATCTTCCTACAGTTGCTCGTCAGTTATTAAATATTTGCAAAAATGAAAAAAAAATTGCATTTTACGGCACATTAGGAGCTGGTAAGACGACACTTATCAAGCAGCTATGTCAAGAATTAGGAGTAGAGCCAACCCTTACAAGTAGTCCCACCTACGCTATAGTCAACGAATACCAAGGAAAAGCACCCATTTATCATTTAGATTTATACCGCTTAAACAATATCGAAGAAGCTCTAAATATTGGTATTGAAGATTACCTAGATAGCTCACACTATTGCTTAATAGAGTGGCCACAAATTATTGAACCAATGATGGACGGTCAATTTGTCGCTATTGATATTGAAGTAGGAAAAAATGAAGAGCGCATCCTCACAATTCGGAAAGGTATTTGATATTACCATAAATATTGTTGAAATTTGTACAGGTGTCTTTAGTCATAACTAAGATGCCTTCTATATAATGGTCTATTTATTGACTATTATTATTGACCTCAATTACATTAAAAAAGCTTCAGAATGGATAAAAAGCCTACAATTAGTAGCGATCTTGGTTCGCAATTTCAGCTAACACCACAAGAAGTATTGGTTCCTGTAAAACAAAAGCAAAGTCGTTTATTCATTGGCGTTCCAAAGGAGGACTCTTTTCAGGAGAAACGTGTTGCTTTGAATCCTAAATCTGTTGAGGTTTTGGTAAACAATGGTCATCGAGTTGTTATAGAATCTCAAGCAGGTATTAAGGCATCTTATACCGACCACTATTACTCAGAGGCAGGGGCTGAAATTGCCTATGATTCCAAGCAGGTTTTTGAAGCCAATATTATATTAAAATCGGCACCACTAACCTCATCTGAGATTCAATTACTTAAGTTTGGACAAATTGTATTTTCTCCTTTACATCTGCCAACTGTTCGTTCCAATTTCATCTCCGAATTAATGCAAAAGCGAGTAACAGCTATTGCCTATGAATACATCAAGGATGATTCTGGATCATTTCCAATGGTGCGAACATTAAGTGAATTGGCTGGTAGTGCTTCCATTTTAATTGCTTCAGAATATTTGAGTAATACCCGTAATGGGCCTGGTATACTATTAGGTGGTATTTCAGGTATGCCACCTGCTAGAGTGGTTATTCTAGGAGCTGGAGTTGTGGGAGAATACGCTACTCGTACTGCACTAGGTTTAGGTGCGGAGGTACGTGTTTTTGATAATAACCTGTACAAACTCATGCGCCTTCAGAATAATGTCAATGTTAGAGTCTTTACCTCTATCTTCCATCCTGGCACTTTAAGTCATGAATTGTCTAAGGCAGATGTGGCTATAGGAGCGATTCACTCTGAATCTGGTCGTTCTCCTGTTATTGTGACAGATGAAATGGTACAAAATATGAAACATGGGTCGGTTATTGTCGATGTGAGTATAGATCAGGGTGGCTGTTTTGAAACCTCTAAAATCACCACGCATGATAAGCCTACCTTTACTCAATATGGTGTCACGCATTATTGTGTCCCCAATATTGCTTCAAGGGTAGCCCGTACTGCTTCCGCAGCTTTGAGTCATGTGCTTACCCCTATTCTCCTAGATGCTCAACATTATGGGGGCTTTGAAAATTACCTGTCCTTCAAACCAGGTATTCGTCATGGGGTGTATGTCTATAAAGGCTGTTTGACCAATGAGCATTTGAGTCATCGTTTTAGCCTTAAATATACTGATTTGGAATTGTTGATGACGGCTAGTATTTAACAGTACTTATACAAACACTAGGTTCCATCAAAAATACGATCTAATTTAATAAGAAAAGCCTTGAAAGTGTTACTATGTAATACTTTCAAGGCTTTCTCAATTTTGGTTCTTTCTATCATTTATAAGATTCTCCTCCGTTTCTTAATTTCTTTTACAAAACTATAAGGATCATCTTCTACCATCTGTATCTGTTCTTCTTTCCAAACTTCGAGTGCTTTTTTAGCAACTTCTGCTTGGGCAAGAAGGGTCAGGTCAATCAATTGCTTTCTTTGTGCCTCTAATTGTTCCTTTTTGTATTCCAAAGCAGCCAAGGCATAATCATAAGGACCGACTTTACTCACCATTTTGGCAATGATTGGAGCCGTTTCTATAATCAAGAAAATCAAGAACAAAAACCAGCCTGCGGCTCGACGAGTCATGGAGGATTGATTGTATTGATGTAAAATATCAATCCGTCCAAAAATCCCTCGATCTGCTGCATTATTAATGCGTTTTAAGGAGTCCATTACTGCTTCCTTTTGCCTCAGATTAGAACTTAGTCTATTCGTTGCTTTCTCATTATCTGTCTTTGTAAAAGTAATCTGTGTATTCAAAGAATCTCTCAAAGCGGATAAGTATTGTTCACTTGCTTTTTCCTTTTTCTTGTAATCCTCTCGTTTGGCAGCTATTTGGTATCGACTATTCTCCATTGCTTTCTTCAATCTCTGCACTCGATCATAGGCCTCTGGTTTTAGCTGTATACCATATTTATACTCTCCTGTCAAGCCATCATAATACTCCACAGCCTGCGTATATTCATGATTCTGCATAGATTCAATATCTCGAATCTCCTTCTGTTGTCGTTTGATTTCTGCTTCTTTATCCTTTTTATACTGCTCATAACCAGTATAAGCTTTTTGATAAGCAGTATTTAATTGCACATAAGTCGTATCTAAGTCAGCATTATCCAGATGATCCATCAACAAATTCAGTTGATCTTTGGTACTACTCTTCAAGTCCTTTAGAGTGGAAATTCCTAGATCACTATTCAAGTTATCAGAATCTCTATCATTCTTGGTTCTTACATTATCAACAATCTGGGCATTGATTTGGTCTTCATATAGCCATAGTTCTAGTGGTTTGGTAATTACTACCGAAATCACTACTGCTAAGGCAATCCTTAGTATGACCAATGCACCTTGCTTGTTCTTACTGTATTTTTTTCCAGGCATACCAGTATCCTTTCGGATGGTAGATATAAGCAGGCGATCCAAACTGAAAATCAGTATAGCCCACAAAATACCAAAACCGATAGCCCAAATTGCTCCATTGGGGTCTGTCTCATACATGTATCGCATTGCGAAACTACCAGAAATAAAGGCAAAAACAGCGGTTAACAGCACTAATGTCCCAATCAGGGCATGTTTACTATGCTCTGTCGGACATTTTTCCAATATTTCCTTATTTGATGTAGCGCAATACCAAAGGAAGTTGCGAATAAGGGTTCTCATGATGTAGTCTCTTTTTGGGTGCTGACTTTGTTAAATAGTGCAGACTACATACAGCAAATATGTCTACTATGTGAAACATGCAGTCAATCAATACTTAGCAAAATCAACCTACCTAAGTCTAAGTATCTCCTTCTTTTCCTAATCCTAAAATAGCATCTACATCCAATTGATTGATGGCCGTTTGCTTCCTTAGCTTTTCTAATAAACCATCAATTTCTTCTTCAGTAGTACCTAATTTATCACTCAAATCAGGAACGGGGATGTACAAACTTTTAATGTTTAAAAATGCGGAAGCATTCATTTCAAGTTTTTCGACATTTTTACCATATTCCTCTTTTGCGATGGCTCGTCCACATTGACGAACGCATCTACGTAGGTAATCACTGGGGTTAATGTCTAGGGCTTTAAGGTAAAGGGCTTTTGCTTTTTCAAAACGTTCTTTGGCGCGAGACGTTCCTTTTACAGCCACTCCTTCTTGAAACAACTCGTCCGCTCTTTGGACAAATGGCGCTGCTTTATTTTCAAGTAATTCGTTTATTTGTTCTATTTTATCTATTACTTTTTCTAAATCGGGGCGAATTTCCAACACCTTTTCATACTGTTCTCTAGCTTGTTGATAGCTTTTCTCTTTGAGGTATTCATTGGCTAGACGATAGTAGCTGTTGAGTTGGTAATTTTCTAATTTCCATTTCATTTCGTCAATCCGCTCATCAATCACTTTCAGCTTTTCTTCCAGAAAAATATTCATTCCATTATCTGGATATTGAATCTCTGGAGCCATCCGACGTGCTTGCTTAAATCTGGTTTGTGCGTCTTCAAATTGGCTTACAGCATCGTCAAAGTTTTTGATTTGCCATTTCACTAAACCCAAATCATAATGCTCGTAGGCAGCTCTTGCCTCTTGACAAAATTGTAAAATGAGTTTGCGTTCATGTACTAATGGCGCATTGACTTCTAGTTTTTGTGCTTCGTCATAAAACTTCTGGGCTTCTTTAAAATTACTTTCATATACCTGTCGATCTCCTTTCTGAATAGCTAGAAAAAAGTTACAGGTTTTAATTTTAAGTGAACAATTAATCGCAGGATGCAAATCTTCATAAATGCGTTTTGCCTCTGCATATTCTTTATGTTCAAAAAATTCATTAGCGGCTTTGAGTTGGTTGTCGCCTGCATAATCTTTCAATCGTCGATTGATGCTATCTAGGCGACTTTGGAGGGTAATTAGTTTCCCATCCACCATTTGCTGAATAGTCTTAGTCTCTATCTCTAAATTCTCAACAAGGCTTTTAGCCTCTTCCATATTTCCTCTAGACTTTTGCAATAATGCAGCCGCTTTATCAAAATTTTCTGCCTTCCATTCCTCACTCCCAATTTGAAACTGGGTATCTGCTGTTCTTTCTAGTAGACAGAAATTGGTCACTTTCACCCGATCAACAATCAATTGTTGATTGATTTCGTATTTATGTAATTTCTCATAATTGCTTTGTGCTTCCTCATATTGTTTTTCTAACAATAAGGCATCACAACCCTCCATATCTATATTGAAATCACAAAGTACAATATTTTCAAAGCAGTCTATCGCAGGATATAACTTAGAATAGACCTTCCTAGCTTCTAGATATTGTCCATTGGCAAATAGTTTATCTGCTCCATTGAAAAAACCAGAAAGCTCCTCACCATATTGATGGTTTAATTCATCAATAATCCTTTTCTTTTCCTCTGCAAAAGTAATTAATTTATTGTCAATAAATATCCATTCGGCAGGATATAAATCATTGACTTCGTTAATTCGATCTAATATTTTACGAAGCTCATTGACTCGTATGACATTCGATTTGGGAACCTGTTCTTTTTTTTCTGGTATTTTTTCCTCTTTGTTAGAAAAAATACCACCTAGCCATGCTCGCCAATTCTGCTGCTTTTGCTTTTCCTCTACTTCGTCTAACTTCTTGGTAATAAATTCACTAGCAACAATATGTGCTTGTGAACAAAATTGTGCCAACAATAAACGTTCCCCTACTTTTTCATTATCAATTCTTGCTTCTTTAGCCTCACTATAAGCCGTTGATGCATCCTGAAAAGCGTGATTGAGTAAATAACTATCTCCGTTTTTCAATTGGATATAAAAATCACAAGCTTTGATCTTTGCTGCACTATCAGGTGTTATTGGCAAAGATTCATATTGCTTTTTGGCTTCTATATATTCCTGTTGACCAAATAATTGATCTGCTTCGTGATAATGTTTATTGAGCCTGTTTTTAACATCCTCAATCCCTTTCTCGATTTGTTGGTGAATATCTTCTACCAATAGTTCGATTGGTTCTCCACCTAATTGAACAGTTGGTTTATTAATTTGGGCATTTTTAAATTTATTCAATGCCTTCTTAAAGCTGCCAATAGCCTCTTCATATCTATTGGCTTTCCAAAAATTTAAGCCTATTTCGATGGTTTGTGTGGCAGCATTTTGAAACTGCCCATATTCGGTTACTGTACGTCTTTCTTTCAAAAGACCAGTTTCTAATTCAAACTTTTTTAATCCTTCATAAATGGTTTCTGCCCCTCCATAATCTTTCTTCAACAACAATTGATCAGCCCTTTCTAGCTCAATTCTAAAATCACAAGCTCGTACTTTCTCCTCAATATCAATTTGATCAGCCAATAATAGATACTGCGCTCTGGCTTTCAAATAAGCTCCCTCATTAAACAATTGATCTGCTAATTGCTGATAAGATTTGAGTTTTTCAGCAATTTGAAAGCGACAATTGGCAATTTCAGCGGCTTTTGCGTCTACTTGCAAACTGAATTCATGCTTTTGCTGCTGCAAAGTATTGGCTCGCTCTTCACATTGAACAAATAAAGTCTCTGCCTCTAATAATGCCTTAGTAGCGGAGTTATTGTCTTTGTCCCATTTTTTGAGTGCGATCTTGTATTTTTGTGTTGCTTCTTGTTCAAAAGCAAAAAACTCACTAATGGCTTTACGGGTAGCGATGAGTTGATTATCAATTTCACAAGACTCTGCAATACGATATTGATGCGCTGCTTTATCAAACTGTTTACTTGCAAGGAAATCATCTCCTTGCTTGACTGCCAAATGAAAATTACAGGCTCTAACCTGTTCACTAACATCAATGATGGGTTGTAGCTCTGCATATTTCTGTTTTGCAGCCTCATATTTTTCCTCAATAAACAGTTGATTTGCCTTTTTGCGGAAACCTTGAATCCCTTCTTCTAGGAAAATCATGCGCTCTTCTATGCTCTTAATAGACTGAGCAACAAAGGATTTGATTTCCTGATTGAGGAATTTGATATGTGGGGTTAATTTCTTTGCAGACTCGTATAATTTAAGTGTCTTAGCCAAATCTTTTACAGAACGTTTGCCTCCTTTTGACCAAGCAAGGGTCAATTGGTCATACTGTTGATTGGCAGCTTGCTCTATTAGCGCAAACTCACAGAAACCCAACCTTTCAATAATACGGTCATTACTTGCATCTGTCACCAAGGCCACTTCATAGTAGCTAATCGCTTTTTCATACTGGTGAGCATACAAATGTTTATCCCCTTTATCAACTGCCAAATGGAATTGACAAGTATTGATTTGCTTGGTACAGTCAATTGCAGGATGGATGTCTTCAAAATGCCCTAAAGCACTAAAATAGTCTCGATCTTGCATGAGTTGTACAGCATGTTCATGGTAGGATGCTATCCCTTGAGTCAATTGTGAATGCCTTTCCTCTAAGCCTTTGAGCTTTTTTTCTACATATGCTTGAGCATCTGCATCGGTAATTTGTATTTTATCTATATATTGTTTGGCAAAATTGTATAAATTGAGTACACCTGTCAGTTCTTTAGCCGATTTTGCATAACCATCCTGTTCCCACTTGGTCATCAACTTTTCATATTGATGGTGAGCACTTTTCAAAGCCTCGCAGAATTTGCTGATTCCTATTCGCTCTTCTACATAAAGGTTATCTACATTAAGCTGAATGGCCTGTTCATACTCCTCTATTGCTCTACTGTATTGCTCTTCAATAAAATATTCATCCCCTATTTCTAAAGAAATATGGAAATCACATTCTCGAATACGATCAGAACAATCAATAGTCGGATGTAAATCTGCGTAGATGTCCCTTGCTTTGTCATATTCCTGCGTTGCAAAAAAATAGTTTGCTTGATTGAGGAACATTTCAACTTGACGGCTAAATTTCTCGTTCATGTTAATTTAGGTATAGTTCGGTACCTTGATTGGAATACAATAATTCCCATAGTATATATAGTAGCATAATACTTAGGGCTATTCTAATCAGGTTAATAATTCTAATTGGGTTAAACTATATATTTAAACTCGATTTTTCTTCTTTTTTGTAGAGCTTTCCAAATCTTCCATAATATCATCATCAAAAGCAGGAATAACTTCTACATTTGGACGAAGAATCTTAGCAGCTAGGCTATCACTTTCAAACTTGTTGAAATAGTAGTCAAACTCTGCACCTAGATCTAAAATTGGAATATCGTCTATTTGTTCTTCATTCCATTCTACGAATGGGAAAATAGACTTCCAAACAGGTGGATTTACATTATATCTTGGCAATGCAGGCTTCAAGGAATAAGCATCAAAATGTGTTCTTACCTTAAAATCTCGTCCTGTAAAGAAAATATTGTAAATCGTTTTATCACTTTTCAGTCTTGCAGGAATATTATCCAAATAACGGGTACCACCTACATGCACATTAAAACTACTTAAATTGACCGAAAATCCACTTTTGAAGAAATCAGCATTAATATTGATTTCGGTAATTTTAGGTGGTACTGTCGGTACCCTAGAACTTGGATCAAACATTCTACGAAAAAATCCAAGAAACTCTTTAAAACTGAAACTGCGTTTTTTATTTTCGTCTTCTGACACATTGAAAGCAGGCTTAATAATTGGTAGCCCGATCAAATTAGAATCGAAGTTGATGGTTTTATTGGTAGTTGCACCTACAATACAAATCTTTTTGGACATAGCTGAATCATAGGCAACAGCCTCGATATCTAGTTGATCAATCACCGCTTCTACAAAAGATTTAAATCGGAAAGCACGACCTGCCAAAATAACTTTCTCAAACTGTTGTACACCTGATTTTTCTACCATCAAGCGAATTTCTCCTGCTAATTCTTCGATACAATCGTGAATGCAGCCGAAATAATCTTGGATGGTTAAGCCTTCTTCGATCAATTTTTCATTGAGGAAATCGGTTACATCGTCTAGGTTTTCAAAGCCTTTGGTCATTACCTTGTTAAAGGTTTCAATGCTTGCTTTCTTTGTTTCTTCTGCCTTTGAAAATCGCTTTTTAAGGCGTTCAACGGTATCTAAGAACCTTAATTTTCGGGTTGTATCTGCTTTGATGATGGCCATCATAAATTTCCGTCGCTTTGTTTTATTTCGTCCCATCCAAATAGTGGCAAGGGTTTCAATAAAAGCGTAGGTAATGATGTGTCCAGAACCAGCAATCCCCCCTCTATAGATACTACTAAAATTTTTATCACTCTCATTCACTCGAATAATGGATATGTCCATTGTTCCTTTACCAGCATCTACAATTAAGTAGTTACTATTGGGTGTGAGTTTATCCAAGTCGTTGATATTATTATCAGATAACATTCCTAGAAAGGAAGCATCACTCTCAGATAATGTATTGATTTCTCCCCCTGCAAAATTGTATTTTTCACAATATTTACCCAAATCAGCATATAGATTTTCTACTAAACTGTATACCTTCGCTTGATTGTAGACATTAGGCACCAATAAAACAATATTGTAGTATTGTTTGGCATCTGCTCGACTACTTCTGGCAATTTTGGCTAATGCTGTGTGTATAAATTTATTGATGATATTGCGGTAAATATCTTCCTTAATGTCGATGAAAGCTGGCTCTATGGCTTTTACAGGATTATCTGCTGGATCTTTAAACTTGATGTATTCATCAAAATAGTCAACTAATTCGGAGAGTTTGAGGTTAGGAGTAATGAAATGCGATTTGAGCAGATCATCTTGCTTTTTCTTTTTGGTCAAAATTTTAATCAGATCTTCCTCTTTGTATTGATTGGGTTGATCTGTAAAATCAAATTTACCATTCTTCTTTTTGATAAAGAAAATAGATTTAAATAAGTCTGGCTCGCCTGGATCGTATTGGTGGTATTTTTCGAGGTAACTAATTTCTTTTGCTCGCTCATCATTGGTGAGGTAGAAATATTCCTCTAAGCGTTGTATAACATCTAATGATTGAGGTTTTTTGTCTATCTGCTTGGAAACAGATATTTGAGAGGCTTCTGAACCAAAATCGAAAATTACTTCATGGATGTGTTCTGGACTAGCAATATGAAAACGCATTTTACAAGCAAATAGTTGTTGACCTGCTTGAAGTCTAATTTCTACATCCAAAAAAGGGGTTACTCGATTATTGGGGGCAGAAACTAACAATAAGTCTTTCTTTTTCTTATCCTGATGTTGAATACTTATAGCTCGCATGGCTAATGCCGCAGTCAAATCAGTACTGTCTAGTGCCTGTTTTTTATTAGAGTCGCTAAAGTTAAATATAAGGGTACGCCCTTTCTGCAACTCTGCCTGTACACCGATTTTGTTGATTGGTAAATCAAAGGCCATTCCTGAAGAACTAACAAATTTGGTATCCTTCAAAATGGAAAAAAGTGTATTCTCATTCACCGTATTAGGTATCACAAACTCAAATACGGATGGGCTTTCTTCATAGGCACTTCCTTGATTATCAACAACTTCGGACAAAGAACATACATGAAATTTTCGATTGTTGATGTATATTGGGAGATAGTACATATCCTTCTGAATTAGTTTGCTGATGAGACATTATGCTCTAATGATCTTGCGATATTTTGACCAATACTCTATTTTTTAACTCACATTAATGGTTATTCTAACCATTATTTTCACCCTACAACTCTATACAATAAATTGGTCTAAATAGCCGCCTTACTAGGCTCAATATAATAAATCCATTGCTAAATAACGACACTAAAGCATATTATCATTTTGCAAGTTACGTGTTTAAATATAATTCAAAAAATTTTCAAGATAAAAGTTACTAACATTCGTAGGTGCTTGCTAATTATCACTTTGTTTATCGAACTCATTAAGCTTACTGTAACTGTGTTATATCAAGTCTCTGAATAGATTTAAAGATATTTAATTACAAATAAAGAATAAGTATCTCTCATGACTAATTCATTATCAACACTATTACGCATAAAATATATTCTCTTAAAAAGACACATAAAAAATACCACAAGCAATAATCCTTTCTAAGTAACAGCTAAAAAATAAACCGACATCTTGTTGTTTAATTTGCTGCTATACTTCGTTAAAAAGCCTCGACGATGCTCGCATCGCCTACGTTTTTTGCCTCGTCTAGCCACAAATTAACCGAACAAACATGCCTAATTTATTTTTTGCTTGTTACTAACTGTATTAGAAATATTTAGGGATACCCACAAAATCACATTTAACTCAAAACTTATATCCGTAAAAATAATCAAAAACCAAGCCTGTATACATTAAACAAGAATAAAATTTGTACAACATATTACAAAAATAGACAAAAAATAAATAAAGCCGCTTAGTATAACTCTAAGCGGCTTTATTTATTTTCTTTTATTTTCCTAAAAATAGTTAGCTATTCACTAGCTACCAAAATCATCAAAGGCAATATTTTCTTCTGGAACCCCTAATTCATCTAGCATTTTTAATGCAGCAGCTAACATCGCTGGAGGTCCACAAAGGTAATATTCTACCTCTTCTGGCTCTGGATGTTTGCTCAAATATTCATCATATAATACTTGATGGATAAAGCCAGTATATCCAGTCCAATTATCTTCTTCTAGTGGTGCAGAAAGGGCAATATTGTATTTGAAATTAGGGAATTCATCCTCAATTTTTCTAAAATGGTCGGTATAGAACAATTCTCGCATTGATCGACCACCATACCAATAAGACACCTTACGATCTCTCGTTTTATCTGTGTGGAAGATATGGAAAAGATGTGAACGTAAAGGAGCCATACCTGCACCACCACCAATATACACCATCTCTTTCTTTGTAGGCTTGATAAAGAACTCTCCATAAGGACCCGAAATTGTCACCTTATCTCCTTTCTTTCGAGAGAATACATAAGAAGAACAGATACCAGGATTCACATCCATGAAGGCATTCTTGGCTCTATCCCAAGGTGGTGAAGCAATACGGATATTTAACATGATGATATTTCCTTCAGCAGGGTGATTGGCCATAGAATAAGCACGGAAAATTGGTTCAGGATTTTTCATGTGTAGATCCCACATTTTGAATTTATCCCAATCCTCTCTATACTCTGTTTCTACGTCAATATCTTTATAATTTACTTCACAAGCAGGTACATCAATCTGGATATATCCACCAGATTCAAAATCTAGGAATTCTCCTTCTGGTAACTTTACTACAAATTCTTTAATGAAGGTAGCCACATTATCGTTAGAAACCACCTCACATTCCCACTTCTTAATACCAAAAATCTCTTCCTCTACATGTACATTCATGTCATTACGTACCTTCACCTGACAAGCCAAACGCCAATGCTCCTTAACTTCTTTACGAGTAAGGTGGTTCATCTCTGTAGGTAGTACATCTCCTCCTCCTTCTAATACTTGACATTTACACATTGCACAGGTTCCTCCTCCTCCACAAGCAGAAGGCAAGAAAATATTTTTTTCTGATAAGGCTGTAAGCAATGTAGAACCAGGTTTGGTGATGACTGGGCTATCATTATCTCCATTGATAACAATATTTATATCACCAGATGGCACCAACTTTGACTTGGCCACCAATAAAATGGTTGTCAACATCAAGATGATACCTACAAAAGCAATAATTGCCCCTAGTACTGTAGGTAAAATAGCCATCATTATAATTGAAAAAACTATAGTTAAGTTGACCATAATAATTAATATAGAATAGCATGTGAAGCCTAGAAATAATGTTCAATAATCACATTATATAGGCGTATATATTATTGAAAGCTTGATTAGTATTATCTATTTACTCCAAATAATCAGCTAATACCTTACCAAAACCTTTAATATTTTATAATTTGATTCCCATAAAGCTCATAAAAGCAATGCCCATCAAGCCAGTAATGATAAAGGCAATACCTAAGCCTCTTAGTGGAGCAGGAACATTAGAATAACGGATTTTCTCTCGAATGGCAGCAATGGCAATAATGGCTAAGAAAAAGCCGAAACCAGCACCAAGACCATAAACGACTGTTTCTGATAATACATATTCTCTTTGTACCATAAATAAAGATCCTCCTAAAATAGAACAGTTTACTGTGATTAGGGGTAGGAAAATACCTAGAGAATTGTATAAAGAAGGCGAAAATCGTTCTATAATCATTTCAACCAACTGCACCATAGAGGCGATTACTGCAATAAAAGCAATAAAATAGAGGAAAGTTAAATCTACAGTTGCAAAAGAAGGATGAATCCATGCTAATGCGCCTTCCTGTAATACGCCATAGTATAATAACCAGTTGACTGGTGCGGTGATCGTCAATACGAAAATAACCGCCAAACCAAGTCCGAAAGCTGTTTTTACCGTTTTGGATACTGCTAAATAGGAACACATTCCTAAGAAATAGGCCAAAACCATATTCTCTATAAATGCAGATTGTAAAAATAAGTTTACTAAATCCATAAATTTATATATTTAGTAAGTTGTAGTGCATCAATGGATCACCATTTATTCACTCAACTCAATAATAGTAGAAGAATGATCAATTAGCTCATCAAATAAGTACAAACTAGACCTAAAATTAGCTAATGTCAACCAATTGTGGTTTTCTAGCTCTTTGAATCCAGATAAAAATACCGATTAGGAACATTGCCGCAGCAGGTGTTACCATTACCCCATTATTCACATAACCTAGATCATATATAAACTGTGGTATGACTTGATACCCTAAAAAGGTACCTGCTCCAAATACTTCTCTAAAGACAGCCACAAGAATCAAAATGGCACCATATCCTAATCCATTACCAATTCCATCTAAGAAGGCTGGCCAAGGTTTATTCCCCATTGCAAAGGCTTCGAGTCGTCCCATGATGATGCAGTTGGTAATAATCAAGCCAATATAAACGGATAATTCCTTACTCAAATCATAGACAAATGCTTTGAGTACTTGGTCTACTAGCGTTACCATTGTCGCAATGACCACCAATTGGACGATCATACGAATTCGGCTTGGAATACCTTTTCTCAAAAGAGAAATCAATAAGTTGGATACGGAGCATACGAAGACCACACAAAGGGCCATTACCAAAGATGGTTTCACTTGTGCGGTTACGGCCAAAGCCGAACAAATCCCCAATACCTGGATAGTGATTGGATTATTATCGTCTAAAGGATCGGTTAATAAGCGTCGATTTTTAGGCGAAAATAATGGTTCTTTCGTTTGAACGGCAGCTTCTGCTACTTGACTCATATCAATTGAGTTTAAACAATTTAATTGAATGATTGGAGTACTAATAAATCACTAGCGAATAACTAATGTTTATCTTACCCCTTTAAAATAATCCACATAACTCAAATAACCCTTCTTCAACATATCATCTACTCCATCAGCGGTAATCGTTGCACCAGAGATGCCATCTACCTTATGTGGCTCTTTATCTAAACCAGGATTTCCCTTTCCCTTCAAGATTTTGAACTCAAAACTTCCTGATTTATTCACGATAGATTTCCCTTTGAACTGTCCCTGAAACCAATCTGTTTTAATTTCAGCTCCTAATCCAGGTGTCTCTCCTTTGTGATCAAAAGTAGCTCCATGAATGGTTTTAAAATCATCATTTAAAGCTACATATCCCCAAATTTCATCCCAAAGTCCAGCCCCATGCAAAGGCATGATGAACTTTTTCTTTCCATCATCCATCTTATAAATGTAAACAGGTAGATTATAATCTGATCCTGCCTTCTTTTTACGATATTCTTTCTTAATTTCTAAATCGAAAGCTGATGTACCACCCGTAACTACTTTTCCACTCTTATCCACAACCACCTCTTCTATACGCTTGGCATATTCTCCATCTATTAAGCCTTTATCAGAAATTGGGCTTACCGCATTCAGAATCTGCGTTTTCTTATCCAATGCAATAGACTTATCCTGAAGCGGTTTTAAACTCATTGCAGTAAGGGCTAAAGCAGCCGCTACAATGAGCGTCATAATGATTGCATAACCAAAAGTATATGCATTTGAATTGGTATCTAAAGCCATTTATGACAAATATTTAATTTAAAATTTTTATTCTTTTAATAACAGTCAAAAAATAACGTCCTTATTTTTCACTTGTTACTTACCATACTAGTAAATACTAAGCTGCTGCTTTAGCACTCCTAGCCAATCTGCGTTTGATATTAGCAGATAGCACATAATGGTCGATTAGTGGGGCAAATACATTCATGAATAGAATTGCCAACATCCACCCTTCTGGGTAGGCTGGATTCATTACCCGTACAATCATACCAACTACCCCAATCAAGAAACCATAAATTAGTTTTCCAGTCATGGTTTGTGAAGCAGTTACAGGATCTGTAGCCATGAACGCCATTGCAAACAAGAAACTACCAATGATCAAGTGATAGTAAAAAGGTACTGCCAAGAATGGGCTTAAACCTTCAAAACTGCTTGCTGCTAGATTAAATAATAATCCTGTCACCAAAGCACCAATCAACATAGACAGCATAATTCTCCAGCTTGCAATTCCTGTAAATAACAAGAAAGCAGCACCGATTAAAACGGCAACTTTATTGGTTTCTCCTATAGAGCCAGGAATCCATCCAAAAAACATATCTGATATGCTGTATTTGGAAACGACCTCAGCCCAGCCCTGTTTGGCGGCCAGAGCCAGCGGTGTGGCCCCCGTCCACCCATCTACTGTAGCTGTTCCAGCAGCTACCAAGTCCATGCCAAATAATTGATGTAGTATATTATAATCGTAGGTTACCCAAACAATATCCCCCGAAATATCGGTAGGATAAGCAAAGAATACAAAGACCCTTGCGGTTAATGCAATATTAAGGAAGTTCATCCCTGTTCCTCCGAAGGCTTCTTTAGCTATAATAACCGCAAAAGCAGTTGCTAGAGCCACCATCCACAATGGAAGATCCGGCGGCATAATGAGTGGGATTAACTGCCCCGAAACCAAAAATCCTTCTTCAATGGAATGTCCTTTCTTAGCTGCAAAATAAAATTCTATGGCTAACCCCACCAGATTAGCTACAATAATCATTGGCAACATTTGGAAAAAACCAAACATAAACTTTGTAAAAAAGCCTACTTGGTTTTCCATACCGAAAGCATGGTAATGTTGATAACCAATGTTATACATACCAAATAAAAGACAGAAACTCATTGCTATTACCACAAAGATCATGGTACGTTTTAAATCCATACCATCCTTGATATGGGTACCATCTCCAGAGGTAACATGTTTTGGAGCAAATAGGATACTACCAAAGCCATCGACTAAGGTATGCATTAGCGGCTTATCTTTGGTAGCCTCTAGCATTTGCTCCATTTTATTTTGTAAAAACTGAATCATAATAGTTACTTTATCTACGAACTAAGCTTGTTCTCTCATATAGTCCAAGCCTTCTCTTAGAATTTCTTGTACATCTGTTTTTGAAGGACACACAAATTCACATAGTGCAAAATCCTCCTCTACTACTTCATAAATACCTAAACCTTCCATCAAATCAAAGTCACGAGCCATGATTGCTTTAAGCAATTGCATTGGATAAATATCCATTGGTGTTACTTGCTCAAATGCTCCTGTCACTACCATTCCACGATGTTCTCCATGTGAATTGGTATTAACATTAAACTGCTTATTTGGTTTAAGGAAAGAAAGGAAAGATCGGGAGATACTAGGTCTAGGATAAGAAGGTAATAACCAACCGAATAATTCATATTTATCTCCTTCTTCTAAGACGGTTAATATCTTATCAAAAGCACCGAAATGTCCTTTGATGTCTACTTTTCGTCCAGTCAAAACATCACCACTAATATAGCGCACATGATCTGTAGATAAGTTATTTTTTGCAATTCCTTCGATAGCTGCTCCTTGAAACGCTTTGAAATAACTTGGCTTTTTTACTACAGGTCCACCAATAGCATATAGTCGCTCCGTATTGAACTCTCCATCTTTGAACACTCGTCCGATGGTGATTACATCTTGTGGATCGACCGTCCAGACAATATCCCCTTTATTGATAGGATCAATGTGGTGGATTTGTATACCCACATTCCCCGCAGGATGTTTACCTTTAAAGGTATGTTGCTCTACCCCTTTCACATTAGACAAGGTATCACAAGTATTAGCTCCATCTAATGAAAGATGTACCTTCCCTTTAGAAAGTCTTTTCAAGACATTGACTCCTGTTTGAAAAGCTGCTGCCTCACCTTTTAAGGTAAAGTTGAGATCTGGCGCAAGTGGTCCAGTATTAAAACCTGAAATAAAAATGGCTTTCGGTGCCTCATCTATGCCTGCTACTACATTGAATGGTCTTTGTCGCAAGAATGGCCAAAGTCCTGTTTTTAGCAGGTGTTCGATGATGGCTTCACGAGAAGCGTTATCTGGATTGATGGTATCCAGTTTCAAGTAAGTATTCTTTTTGTCAGCAAGAATAACTACTTCGATAATGGCTCGTTTTGCACCTCGCTTAATTTCTGCCACTTCTCCACTTACTGGTGAGCAAAACATAATTTCTGGAAGCTTCTTATCAAAAAAGAGTGGCGTTCCAGCTTTTACTTCATCACCGACTTGTACAAGCATTTTTGGAATAGGAGATAATCCATTGAAATCTGTAGGCTTCACAGCATATGTACGCACTTTTACATCCGTATTAAGCGTCTGCTCAGGCTCGCCTACTATTTTTAGATTGTATCCTTTTTTAAGATTTATCGTTCTACCCATTGGTTATAGCTTATAATTCTATTTTAGGGTGCAAAGGTAAGACTTGTTTTGGAAAAAAAACAGTTTTTTTTTATTTGATTACAATTAGAATTTGTAAAAAAATAAATCATCAACTATTTCTCAAAAATAGTTGATCAAATAAATATTCATTTTATCTCCATTTTTTGTCTTTTTCACATTCCTAATTACTCAAAAAATAATAAGAAAAAATAATCTATTTTATCCTGTATTTAGTTCCCCATAGAAAGGCACATCATCTAAATATTGATAATTATTTTGCTCAAAATCAATTTGACAGCAATAATGCATCAAACCATTGGTCACTAAGAGATAGGGAACTTTTAATGCCAGATTATAACGAGCAATTTGGTCAAATACATCTTGTGTGATTTTTACTTGAGCGGCTTTACATTCTATCAAAAAACAAGCCTTTCCCATTTTATTATAAAGCAAAACATCAAAACGTCGAGCTAGTTCATTTACTTTTAATCCTTGTTCAACAGCGATGAGTCCTTTGGGATAATTTCTTTCCTTAATTAAAAAATGGACAATATGTTGACGTACCCATTCTTCGGGTGTTAAGCGAATAAATTTTTTTCTAATTATATCAAAAATAAAATCTTGTTGCGCTTGCGTCCTTATTTTAAAGGAATAAGTTGGAAAGTGAAGTTTTTGCATTAATTTTGATTAAAGAATGAATGATACTGAATTATTTTATAGTTTACATGGTATACTAAAAAGAATTTTATGAAGAAAGAAAAAATTGTTGCCAATTGGCTGCCTCGCTATACAGGAACAGCCTTAGAAGATTTTGGAAGGTACATTATTTTGGTAAATTTTATCAATTATGTCAATATTTTTGCGAAATGGCATAATGCTGAGGTCAAGGGACTTGATAAAGCCATGCAAACGGCTACTGCTGGTGACATCACCATTATCAATTTTCAAATGGGGAGTCCTAATGCTGCTACAATCTTAGATTTATTGACTGCTATTCAACCTAAAGCTTGTTTATTTTTGGGTAAATGTGGGGGCTTGAAAAATAAGAATCAGTTGGGGGATTTGATTTTACCGATTGCTGCGGTTAGAGGAGATGGTACTTCTAATGATTATTTACCTCCTGAAATTCCTGCGCTTCCTGCTTTCGCCTTACAAAAAGCCATTTCTACTACGATTCGAGATTATGGAAAGGATTATTGGACAGGTACAATATATAGTACGAATAGACGAGTTTGGGAGCATGATGAAAAATTTAAAAAATACCTTCGCAAAACACGTTGTATAGGTATAGATATGGAAACGGCTACGATTTTCACCGTTGCTTTTGCCAATCACATCGCCGCAGGAGCCTTATTATTGGTTTCTGATCAACCCATGATTTCTGAAGGGATTAAAACGGAGAAAAGTGATAAGCGAGTAACAGATTTATATGTTGAAAATCATCTTTCTATTGGTATAGATTCCCTTAAACAACTTATTGAACGCAAATTAACTGTCAAACATCTAAGATTTGGATAAATGACCTTTTTTAATCCTCCTTATAACCAACTCCTGAGATCATGACCCTAAATGATATTCGCAAAGACCTTCGCCACAAACGATTCTATCCGATTTATTTTTTGCAAGGATCAGAAGCTTATTATATTGACCAGATTACCCACTATTTAGAACAACATATTCTGAGTGAAGATGAAAAAAGTTTTAATCAATTGGTGGTTTATGGAAAAGATACGGATATAGAGACCATTATTACTCATGCTAGACGTTATCCAATGATGGCTCCTTATCAGGTCGTCGTTGTTAAAGAAGCACAACATATAAAAGATATTTTACGTCTAGAAACTTATGCTAAAAATCCACTAAAAACGACCATTTTAATATTAAATTATAAAAATAAAAAAATAAGAGGCACCACTAAGTTGGCCAAGCTCATCAAAAAAAATGGAGTCTTATTTACCTCAGAAAGTCTTAGAGATTATCAAATCCCTGCTTGGATCAAAAAATACCTCAATGATCGAAAATACAAAATCGAGGAAGCTGCGATTCAATTGCTCAATCAATATTTAGGAACTGATTTGGCTAAAATTGCCAATGAATTGGATAAATTGATGCTTAATGTTCCCAGAGAGGTTTTGATTCGCAAACAACATATTGCGGATAATATAGGCATTAGTAAGGATTATAATGTTTTTGAGTTGCAAAATGCTTTGGTTAATAAGGATTTACCTAAAGCCATGCAGATTACCAACTATTTTGGTGCTAATCCTAAAGCTGGTCCTCTTGTGATGGTGATCAGTATGCTTTACCGTTTTTATAGCAAGCTCTATCTTTATTTACATGTCAAAAATCGCACAGAAAAGGACATTCTTAGTGCGCTTAATTTCCGAAATAGCTGGTTTCTAAAGGATTTTCAAGCAGCAAGCAGGAAATATTCGATAAAACAGGTCAAAAAAGCTATTGAGTTATTGCATGTTTATGATCTAAAATCAAAAGGCGTTGGCAATATTAGCACAAGTCAAGGTGAGTTGATGAAAGAAATGGTGATTCGTTTGATATTGTAAAAGTCTCCTTCTTTTTCTGTTTTGATTAACAAAAAATAACCCCAAGCCTATAGTCACTTTGTTTTTTGTGGTGTTTTGCTATTAATGCGAAAAGAATTAAGTATACGCAATTCGTAAAAACACATAGTAACGAGTGAAAAATAAGTTCCCGATTTTGATTAGGGAAATTTGATCCTAGACAAGGCAAAAAACGTAGGTAATGCAGTGCCTTGGCGAGGCTTTTTAACGAAGTATAGGGCTAAATTTATCAATCAAAATGAGGAAATTATTTTTTGACTGTTACTTATTCCCATTCAACTTTTTAATTATTCAACAATGAAAAAAATATTCATTCCACAAACTCTCTCAATAAGCAAGTCTACCCTACTCTATTTATTGGTGTGGCTTAGTATTGGTCTATTTAGTGCTTGTAGTTCATCCTATGATAGGCCAAAAGACCCTTCCTTTCTTGATGAAGTTGAGTCTTCTAGTGCTTCTGGTGGTTCATCTTTTGATAGGAGCGATAAGGCTGCTATGGAAAAAGCAGCTATCGCTGCTGCTGATGCACATGTTGCTGCCAAAAAGCAAGAAGCAATGCTTCAACAACAAAAGAAAGACTTAAATACTGCAAATAGTCAACCTGTTGACCCAGAATTTTTTAATCGAAAGATCATTAAAAAAGGTACATTAAGTTTTGAAACCAAAAATTTAAAGGAGCAGTACAAGCAAGTAAAACAAGTGGTTGGCTTGGTTCAGGGTTATATTGCAGGCGAGTCTTTTTTGGAAGGATACGACCGTAAAGAATGGCAAATGACCCTCAAAGTACCTAATGAGGAATTTGAACGTGCTTTTGATTTATTGTCTAAACATGCAGGAGAGGTAGAGGTCAAAAAGATAACAACAAAGGATGTTACAGAAGAATTTGTGGATATTACGGCAAGAGTAAAAGCCCAAAAAACCATTGAAGATCGTTATTTCGATTTATTAACTAAGGCGAAGGATGTAGAAGACATGCTCAAAATTGAACGGGAGCTAGGCAAAATCAGAGAAAAAATTGAATCATTGGAAGGTCGTTTGCGTTTTTTGGGTAATCGTGTTTCTCTTAGTACGATTAATCTTAGTTTTTACAAATCCATTCCACCAACCGCAGAGAGCGGTTTCTTTACCAAAATCAAACGAGGTTTCAAAAGTGGCTGGGATGATGTTATACAATTATTAATTGACCTATCTTATATCTGGCCTTTATTGATTTTCTTAGGTTTTATTGGTTGGTTGGTTTGGAAAAGATGGTTGAGTAAACCTTGGCCAACAAAGAAAAAGGATTAAATTTCAGTTTTTTTAGTCATTTAGGGGTAAACCCTTCTTCATGAATACTCCACAAAGGTTAAGCCATTCCATTGTTTATTCAAACATTACTTAATATATTTGTGATTGCTTACATTTCGCTCATTTAACCATCCATTGCCATGAAAAAAAATACCCTTTACTTTTACTATATAATATATAGTATCATTCTATTTACCTTATCTAATGTGTCTCTACAAGCACAAACAGTCGAATATTGTGACGCAAGAGGATTATCTTCTAATACTACTTGGATTGATTATCTAAGACTAGGCGATATAGATACCCTTTCAGGAAATAATCAAACAGGTTATGTTGATCTCACGCACCTTTCCACAGATCTTTATGCAGGAAATGCTTACACGATGATCATGACTCCAGGTGTAAGTTCTGGTGATATTATTAATTCTAAACGTTATTGGCGAGCCTGGATAGATTTTGATCAGGATGGTTTATTTGAATCTAGTGAAATGATTTATGATACAGGTTCCCTGTTTGGAGAACCCAATCAAATTGTTGCCAACTTCCAAGTTCCATATAATAATGTAATGCCTGGTACAACACGTATGCGTGTTGCTATTGCTTGGGTAGATGAGTTTAGTGCTAATCCTCCAGAAGCATGTGGTACTTTTGATTTAGGAGAAGTAGAAGATTATTCTGTCAATATTATTCGGGAGGATTTTGTTCGTGAATATTGTGAGGCTTATGCAGAAAATGCCACTACAGAATGGATTGATTCTATCATGGTTGGCCGTTTTACAAATTTATCTGGTAAAGATGAAGGTTATGGTGATTATACCAATCAAACCATTGAAGGAGAAGCTGGACAACGTTATGACTTTAGATTGGCACCAGCTTATAAAAATGCAGCAGAAGCCGTTCATTGGAAAATGTGGATTGACTTTAACCAAAACTTGATATTTGACCAAGCAGATTTGGTTTATGATAGCGAAGCAGCTATCACAGGTGTAGTAGAAGATTTTTTCTTTATTCCTACTACTGCCAAAGAGGGAGAAACACGTATGCGAGTGGTTATGAAAAGACCTGGGGTTAACCCCGATAATAGTGTGGAAGATCGCACCCCTCCAGAAGAATGTGGCACATTCCAACTTGGAGAGGTAGAAGATTATACATTCAAAATCACCCCCCTACAAAACAATCGTCCTCCTCTTGCTGATTTTGAAGCCAATCCTATATCTGGTCAAGCACCATTAAGTGTACAGTTCTCCGATATTTCCCAAAATGTTCCTACTAGTTGGCAATGGTCTTTTGAAGGAGCTAATGAAACTAGCAGTAAAGAGCGAAATCCAAGAGTTAATTATAATAGTGAAGGATTGTATGGTGTTACCCTAACTGTAGGTAATGCCATAGGCTCAAATACAGAAACTAAGGAACAGTATATTGAAGTGTTGGCTTCTCCTGAAAACCCACCAGAAGCAGAATTTAGTGTCAACCAAAGGTCAGGTATTGCCCCACTTACTGTCCAATTCATTAATCAATCTACTTTTAACCCAGATAGCTCCTTTTGGACATTTGAGGGAGGAGATCCTAGTACTTCTAATAAGACTAACCCATCTGTCACCTATGAGGAACCAGGTCTTTATGATGTTAGTTTACGGGTCTTCAATGAATTTGGTGATGATACAGATATAGAAACACAATACATTAGAGTAGAAGCTCCTGAATATGCACCCGTTGCTGATTTCAGGGCTAGTCCAACAACAGGTCGAGCACCGCTAAAAGTACTATTTACAGATCAATCTACTAATAATCCGACTAATTGGCAATGGTCTTTTGTTGGTGCAGATAATGCTGCTGGTGATGGTCCAATTGAAGAAATTACTTATAGTAATCCTGGCATTTATAATGTACGCCTAACAGTTAGAAACTCAGCAGGAAAAGGAATTATTACTAAAGATAGTCTCATCACCGTTCTAGGACCAGATAGCACCACGCCTGTTGCTGATTTTGATGCTGATGTTTATAGTGGTTTTCCTCCATTAAGAGTGCAATTTATCAATCAATCTACTCAATTTGAAGGGGAAAAATATAAATGGTATTTTGGTGAAGAGGCTAGTCCAAAAGAATCTGCGGCTTTTGCTACTAGTGTATCTTATAAAAATCCTGGTACGTATAAAGTAGCTTTAGTTGCCTACAATGATCAAGGAAGAGATAGTACCTGTCGAGAAAAATTCATTACCGTTTTTCCTCCGAAAATAAAACCTACTGCCAATTTTGAAGCCAATCAAACTGATATTAGTATTGGTGAACAAATTCAATTTACAGATTTATCAGAAAATTATCCAGAAACTTGGTCTTGGACTTTTGAGGGAGGTACCCCCACTACTGTAGAACATGATACGATACCTGTAGTCACTTATTCAACGACAGGAGTTTATGATGTTCAATTGAAAGTTGGTAATTCTTGGGGAGAAGATTCTATTACCTTTGAGAATTATATTACGGTAACTGATCCCAATGCCCCCCCTATTCCTGCTTTCGAGGCTAGTGTTAGAGAGGGCTATGCACCTTTAAAAGTTACTTTTACCAATCAATCGGTTAATTTTGATCCAGATGAGGATACTTGGGAATGGAATTTGCCAGGTAGTAATATCCCAACTCCAAAATCACTAGAACCAGTAGTAACTTATCAAACACCAGGAGTCTATGATGCCCAATTAACTATTAATGAAACTCAATTACATATTGAAGAAGGCTATATTAACGTTCTAGCAGAACCTAAAGCTCCGATTGCCAATTTTGAGGCAGATGTCACTAAAGGTACCGTTCCTTTAACCGTCACTTTTACAGACTTATCGGAAAACTTACCTACAACAAGAAATTGGGATTTTGGAGAGGCTGACCCACCTGGTGCAACTAGTACCAATCCAACGGTTACTTATAATAAAGTAGGCACATATACCGTTAGTTTGACCGTTGCCAACGAATTGGGAAGTGATGTGCTTACTAAGGAAGCCTATATTATTGTTGAGGAAGCAGCAGGTGTACCTGTAGTAGATTTCATTGCGACTCCTACTAGTGGTTTAGCTCCTTTAACAGTTGATTTTGAAGATTTATCCACTAATAAACCAACAAAACATAATTGGAACTTTGAAGGCAGTAGCTCTCCATTTAGGACAGCTGCCAATCCAAAAGGCATTACTTATGAAGAACCAGGGGAATATACTGTAACTTTGACAGCAGAGAATGCTCAGGGTAGTGCCACAAAAACCAAGGAAGCTTATATCAAGGTCAATTCTTCTGCCATTCCTCCTGTAGCCGATTTCAAAGCAGATATTACATCAGGCATTGAGCGTTTGACAGTACAGTTTGAAGACCTTTCTTTGAATAACCCTTATCAATGGGAATGGACATTTGAAGGAGGTGATACTACAAGTTCTGATAAACAAAATCCAACGGTAGTTTATGATGAGGTAGGTCAATTCGATGTTTGTTTGACTAGTATTAATGATGCAGGTCGTTCCGCACCAAAATGTATTGAGGATTATATTATTATTCGGGCAGGTTCAGAAGCACCTGTCCCTGATTTTACTGCAAATCCAAGAAGTGGTCCAGCTCCTTTAACCGTCTATTTTGAAAATATTACTCAAAAAGGAGCTGCGGTATTGGTTTGGACATTTGAAGGGGTAGATACGACTCAAATAGAAGATCCAACGCCCATAATTACTTATTATAAACCAGGCACTTATGATGTCACTTTGGAAGCTAGAAATTTAGCAGGTAGTACAGACACAACGAAAGAAGATTTCATTACCGTATTGCCCCCAATACAACCACCTATAGCTAATTTTACTGCAAGTCCTACAAGTGGTCATTTCCCTTTGGAAGTAACATTCCAAAATCAATCAGAAAATAATCCTTCTGAATTTTCTTGGATATTTGAAGGCGGAACCCCTACAACTTCTGATGAAGAAAACCCGACTATTACTTATAAGGAGGCAGGAACTTATTCGGTGAGTTTAGTAGTCTCTAATCCAGATGGCTCAGATACGAAGACAAAAAATGGTTTTATTATCGTTAGTACGCCAACTTTTGCTCCTGTAGCTAATTTTGAGGGAAATGTGAGAAGTGGTTATGCTCCTTTGACTGTCCAATTTACAGATTTATCCATTAATGAACCTGCTGAATGGCGTTGGAAATTTGAAGGAATTGACCCAATAACTTCTAATGAACAAAATCCAACAGTTACTTATAGCCAAAAGGGAAATTATACAGTAACTTTAGATGTAAGTAATATTGCTGGTTCTGCACAAAAAAAGTCAACTGGTTATATTACGATCAACTCTAGTGTTGGTATGGATTTGGAAGAAAAGATAAATGGTTATATTAGTATTTTTCCGAATCCTGCTAGTGATTGGTTGCGAGTGGCTTTTGATTTGGCAAATCCTGTCCCAATTAACTACGCTTTTTATAATCCATTGGGGCAATTATTGCTTCAAGAATCACTAGGCACCCATACTAAAATTTCTGAGTCTATTGAGCTTAAGCATTTACCAGCAGGGCTTTATTTATTAGAATTGGAAGTGGATGGTGTTAAGGGGACTTATGAGATTGTGAAAGAATAAATATTCAAGAAATAATGAAAGTATTGAGTTATTGATTTTCATCATATTTTAAAGCGTCTAAGTCTAATAAGAACTAGCTCAACACTTTTCATTGATAGTTTTCCCTATTTTAGTAGAGAAAATAGTCTTGCTTGTTAATTATCAATTATTAGTAAAATTATTTTTTATAACTTTATTTTCGTTTTTCTAAGGTAAAAGATACTTTTGTTGCTATTAACTTTTTTTACTTAAAAAAACGATCCAACACTCTTTTTCTGAACAAAACATACTACTACTATCACTAATGTTGTATAATCATTCAACAAAGAATAATATAAAAATATCTCTATACTGTTCTTTGTTACTCATGGTATTGTCATTGGCATCAGCTTGTTTTCCCTTTTCTACAGGCTCCTTACAATGGCAAATCAGGTCAGATAAAAAACTAACAGCACAAAAAATAGCCTTCTTAAATGCTGATTTGCCTTCTACGAAAGCCAATCAACGGCCGAACATCATTATTTTAATGGCTGATGATTTGGGGAAATATGAAGTATCAGCATATGAGGGGGTAAATCATATTGCAACACCGCATATCGACCAAATCGGAGCGGAAGGTGTTGTTTTTGAATCGGCTTATGTGACCTCTCCCACCTGTGCGCCTTCCAGAGCAGGTATTTTAACTGGGCGGCTTCAAAATCGTTATGGTTTTGAGACGCAAATTATGGAGTTCTATCCTAAAAATACGCCAGAGTATCTTATCGGCAAGCACCTCACCAATACAGGTTCCTTTGTATTGAATACCAAGCCTAGTTATCCTAGAGAATGGCAAGTTCACCGTCAAGGCATTCCACAAACGGAGATCAATTTAGCGGAATTATTGAAGAAGTATGATTATGTGACAGGCATAACAGGTAAATGGCATCTTGGATCTAGCCATAAGGGAGTGCCTTGGAAAAGAGGCTTTGATCATCATTATGGTTTCAATGGCGCTTTTTCTTGGTATACGCCTAAAAAATCCTATCCAGGAATTGTCAATTATGAACATCAATATTTCAGTGCCCAATTTCAATGGAAAACAGGGCGTAATGCTGATGGGGCAATTACCGAAAAGGGAAAAACCATCAAAGAAGAACAATACCTTACTTTCGCTATTCGAGATCGTGCGATTGATTTTATTGAAGCTAATCGAGATACTTCTTTTTTCTTGTATTGTACTTTTAGTGCGCCACACATTCCTTTTCAAGCTCCTCAAGCATATTACGATAAATATGCTCATATTGAAGATGACAATAAACGGGTTTATTATGCGATGATTTCGGCTTTGGATGATGCTGTAGGTAGCATTCACCAACGACTTAAGGACTTAGGATTGGAAGAAAATACTATTATTTATTTTATTAGTGATAATGGTGGTGCCACTTATACTGGTGCTACAGATAATGGTCCTTTGAAAGGGGGAAAACTCAATCAATTTGAAGGGGGCATTAATGTGCCTTTTATGATGAAATGGGCGGGTCATGTGCCTGCTGGTTTGCGTTATCAACATCCTGTTTCTTCTATGGATATATTTACAACTTCAGTACTCAATATAGATGGTGGGGAGTTGCCTGGTGATCGGGTTTATGATGGCAAAAATCTATTACCCTATTTAACCAATCAAATTGAAGGCGAACCACATCCTCAATTGTATTGGCGAGCAGATCATGTTTGGGCGATGCGAGATGGTGACTTTAAGTTGATTATGAGCGTCAGAGATGGGTGGGCGGAATTGTATAATCTAAAAACGGATCGATCAGAACAATTCAATATCAAAGATCAGATGCCTGAACTCTTTGACAAACTCTATGATATGCATCAAAATTGGCAGGAAGCTAATCTTCCAGAAAAACCTTTGTGGCCTCGTTTGATGGATTATCGTTGTGTAATTAATGGTGTGGAATATCTTTTTCCTGTTTGATACCATTTTTCTATCTAAGTAACAGCTAAAACTAATCCATTCCACCCTACTTAATGAACAATTTTAAATACCATTACAAGACTTAATTCATTATTGAATTTGGGATTGAAAACAATTTAGACCAAAATGAAAACTACGATATTGACGACTCTTTTTTTGTTATTCACCACTACCCTAGTCTTAGCCCAACGTCCTTCCCTACACATCAAAACAACGATGGGTACCAATATTACTAATTATGTTTTTAAAAATGATGTGGCGAAGGAAAGATTTGAGACTGGAATTCATGGCGGTATTGGTTTTCGCATGTACTATCGTCATTTATTGACCGAGATTGATTTCCATTTTATTCGTTCAAAAGTGAGTTGGTTACAATCTGAAACTGATCTTAATCAACAAAATGACTTCCTTTTTAATTCTTTTGATATACCTATTACTGCTGGTTATATTATTTCTAAAAATCCTTTTGGAAGACATTCGGTTTATGGTGGTATCAATAGCCGTTTTTTGATGAAAGGTTTTAATGATGTAGTAGAAGTTGGCAATACCAATCCTACCCGTAGGGGTTTTAAGCCTGGACAAGCAGGTTTGAATACTGCACAGTTTATGCTACGTTTGGGTACTCAGGTAGATGTGGCTTATTTCAATTTTGATGTGAATTATAATTTAGGCTTAAATAAAGTCATTCGCAATAATGAACGAGTACAGTCTCATCAATTGATGTTTGCGGTATCGGTTATTTTTTAAGTATTGTTTGATTCATTTATTAAAGTTCCTTTAAAACCTGTTCTGCGTGCTTGGCATAGGGACCATCTCTTTGAATAATTCCCTCTAATTCCACTTTTGCCATACCAACTTTACCATCATGTAATAAGGCAAGCATACCATACCACTCTACTTCTTTTTGATACAATAAATTGGGGTGTTGTGCTAGTAATTGCATTTGTTCCCTAGCATTATCTAATTGTCTTAAATCAAAGTAAGCCAACATTCTTAATAGTGTTGCCTTGTAAAATTGACTTTCTGGCTGGTCAGGTGTTTCGGGAATTTCACTAAGGTAGGTGATGGTCATTTGTGCCTTTCCATTTCTATAAAAATCCTCTGCATCACTAATGATTTGCATTTCTTCATCTATTCCTCCCCCCATACTTACACTAATTTCATCAAGGGCTTTATCATTTGTTTGATGCACATATTGCATAGCTAATTGCTGGGGAGTGAGTTTCGTGAATTGTTCATAAGCCATATACGCTAATCCTAGGCATAATGCTAGAACAAATATTGCTGCAATCCGTTGTATCCAAGCAAATTTGGAGGGAGGGTTAAGTTCTAGCGTTATTTTTTCCTCTTCGTTTTGTTGATTGATTTTGTTATTAGCTTTAAGCTCACTTGGACTCGCCTTTTGAAGTTCCGTTTTTGAGTTTAGTCCTTTTTTTTCTAACTCCTCTTCTAGTAGATTTCTAAAAAGAGCTTTCTTATCCTCAAAAACGGCATAATCTCTTAATGCTTGGATGGTTTCTTGCCTTTTTTCAAAAGCAGTTTTTAAGTTCACATC
>JAHDFT010000303.1 GCA_020628015.1 Bacteroidota bacterium | reverse complement strand
CTAATTTATTTCTAATCCATCACTAAGGTAAACCTTAGGTGAATAAGCGTTCAAGTTTTGTACATAATCGTCAACAAAAAAAGAGAGTCAACAACCTATCTTTAATTGTGTTGATCTTTAGTACTATTACAAAACTACATTATCAACTAAAATTTTAGGTAAAAAGTTGTGTTAATTTTAGTTATTAAAGATGTTAAAAAGTGTAATTTAGCTTTTCGATAAAGGTAGAATAAGGATTTAGCCTATTTCATCTTTATGAAGTCAAATTACAGACCATAATAAATAAGGAGTATGAAAGAGAATCCGATTGATAAAGATAAAATCACCGAAACCCCTAATACATTGACTTATGCTCATACCGTAGGGAGTGCAGTTATTCGGCCAGAGGATATGGGGAAGGTGAAAAGTCGTGCTTTATTGGCGATGGAAGAGCAAACCAATATGCAGATGCAACAACTTAAGGAGCAGATTGAATTATTGGCAGCACAAGCAGAAGCGATCAAGCAACGACGAGAGTTGTCTACTCAAATTTATGACGCAAAAATGAGCTTTGAACCGCTCATTAATCATCGTTATCACCTCTATCTGGATAAAAAAAAGCAACATCTCCTTTCCATGATTGCGCCTAATGAGTGGGGGCGGAAAGGTTGTCCTTATGAATTTGTTTCCACAGTAAGATTACTAGCAGATCATACTTGGGAGATTATATAAATAATACAATATGCTATTTCAATAGATAGTTACTAATACCTGTTGATAGTTTCCAAGCAATAGCTTTCAAATACTTATTTCTTAACCCTTTAAAATCCATTCATCCAAATGAACAAGTTTACACACTTACTCACTATGTTGTTCTGTCTATATGCCTGTAGTCAAACCATAGCAAGTACTCACAAACAGTATTTTACAGAAAATAAAGGACAATGGGAAGCACCAGTCCTTTATCGAGCAGATATGAGTCAAGGAAGTATTTTCCTAGAAAAAGATCAATTGACTTATTTGCTCTATCATCCCGATGATATGGCTGCGATTCAGCATCAACATGCAGCTGAAGAAGGGCATGCTCATGATCATCATCATGAAACGCCCGAATTTCTGCGGCAACATGCTTTCCGAATGCAACTTGTAGATGCAAAGCAAGCAGAGGAAATTATTGGTGATTGTAGTCTCACCAGTTACCGCAATTATTTTATTGGTAATGATCCTAGTAAATGGGCTGCTAAGGTAGCCACATTTAAAGAAATCAATTACCATGAAATATACGAAGGGATACAATGGCGCATCTATGGACAAGAAGACCATATCAAATACGATTTCATTATTGCTGCTCATGCCGATGCTCAACAAATCAAAATGCGTTATACAGGTGTAGATGCGATTGAAATTAATGAGTTAGGCGCATTAGAAGTACATACAAGTGTCAATACACTCATTGAAAAGCCGCCTTTTGCTTACCAATACATTCGACATCAATTGCAGCAAGTGCCTTGTCATTTCTCCTTAAAAGGAAATGAAGTGAGCTTTACTTTTCCTGAAGGTTATAATCCGAATTATGAATTAATCATTGATCCAGAGTTGAATTTTTCCACTTTTACTGGTTCCTTTGCTGATAATTTCGGTTTTACTGCCACTTATGACAATAACGAAGCCTTTTATGCAGGTGGAATTGCTTTTGGAACAGAACGAGCATACCCAACTACTACAGGAGCTTTTCAAGAAGAATACGGAGGTAGTCAAATAGATATGGGGATTAGCAAATTTTCAGCTGATGGGAGTGAATTATTGTATTCTACTTATTTGGGAGGATCAAATGGTAATGAACCACCACATTCTCTCATTGTCAATAGCCAAAATGAATTGCTCATTCTAGGAACGACAAGTTCTAATGATTTTCCTACAACAGTCAATGCTTTTGATCGTAGTTTTAATGGTGGTCCTCCACTAGCACAAATTCCAGGGGTCAGTATTGATTACTCTAATGGTTCTGATATTGTTGTGGCTCGTTTAAGTGAGGATGGATCGGAGTTAATTGCCTCCACTTATTTAGGTGGAAGTAATAATGATGGTTTGAATCTTTACGAACCACTTAAATACAATTATGCAGATGAATTGCGAGGGGAGATTTTTGTCGATGATGAAGATCAAATTCTAATTGCGACTTGCTCTGCTTCTACCGATTTTCCAACAAGTATAGATGCTTATCAATCCTTTAATCAAGGGGGACAAGATGGAGTAGTGGTCAAATTAACAGCAGATCTTTCTGATATGATTTGGGGAAGTATGATCGGTGGAAGAGATAATGATGCGGTTTATGGGGTCAAAATTAATGACCAACAAGAGGTCTATATTTGTGGAGGAACTACTAGTAGAGATTTATTTGATTGGGAAAACGCTTTAATACCTAATTTTCAAGGAGGTTTAGCAGATGCTTTTGTCATGCGGCTAAGTGCAGATGGTAGTGAATTAACCGCAGCGACTTATCTAGGAAACAGCAGTTATAATCAGTCTTATTTTATTGAGTTAGATGAAAGTGGAAATGTCTATACTTTTGGACAAACAGCAGGGATTTATCCTGTTGAAGGTAATGTTTATCAACACAACAATAGTGGACAATTTATTCACAAACTCAATGCTGATTTGACAGAAACAGTTTGGTCTACCGCTATAGGAAATACCAGTCAAGTACCTATTATTTCTCCAACTGCCTTTTTGGTAGATAAATGTGGACGTATTTACATTTCGGGTTGGGGGGGAACTGTGAATAGTTCTGCTTCTGGATCAACAACGACAGGGCTACCAACTACAGCCAATGCTTATCAAACAACAACAGATGGAAGTGATTTTTACTTTTTAGTCCTAGAAGCAGAAGCAACAGATCTACATTATGCGACTTTCTTTGGAGCTAATGGAGATCGAGGAGAACATGTGGATGGAGGAACCAGTCGATTTAGTAAAGATGGACGCATTTACCAAGCCATTTGTGCTTGTTCTGCTTCTGAAAATTTCCCTACTACGCCTGGTGTTTGGTCACAAGAAAAAAATAGCAGCAATTGTAATCTAGCAGCCGTAAAGTTCTCTTTCGATACGACACCAACATTAGCCGATTTTTCCCATCCGCCTAATTCTTGTGTGAATAGTGAAGTTGTTTTTACCAATACCAGCCTCAATGCCATAAGTTATGAATGGAGTTTTGGTGATGGAACGACTTCTACAGCCGAGAACCCAAGTCATACTTATACCGAAGAAGGCACTTATAATGTCCAATTAACCGCTTTTAATTCTGCTTCTTGTAATGGTATTGATATGCTTGTGCAAGAAATTACAATTACAGGTAATTCTTCTGAAGCAATACCGATACAAGCTCCTGATTTTATTTGTGAGGGAGGCAATAGCATTGGTTTGATTGCAGATCCAATTGGGGGTACTTGGGAAGGAATTGGAATAACGGATGCTGTATTAGGCACATTCGATCCTACAGGCTTAGAGGCTGGAGCTTATGAGGTTTCCTATACTAGTATGAATAGTGATGGTTGTACAGATATTTCGACAATAATTATTGCAATATTAAGCAATCCTGAATTGGTTGGCACAACACCGATTTGTGAAGCTAATGGAAGTTTTACACAAGAAGTGACGGTTATTGGAGCAGATAATGATTATACTGCTTATTTGGATGATGGTACAGGTTTTGAAGTTTTAGTAACAGATAATTTGCAGAATACGACAGCCGTATCAGTAACTGTGGATGATTATAATCCAGGGGATGTGCTAGGTATTCGGGTTGTGGGTAATGATACAGGTTGCGAATCCATCTATTCTTTTACGGCTCCCAATTGTACCCAATGCAATTTGACTATTGATGTAGATGCAGTATTTCTTTGTGGAAATGGCGATCCTTATACCATTCCTTTTATAACCGATGCTGATCCAGCGGATGTTATTTGGGAAATTAATGGAGAAGTAAATCCTAATGGGAATATTTTTGATCCATTTGATAAAGCAGAAGATCGCAATTTTCGGATTATTGCCAGTTTAGAAAATGGTTTATGTAATGGTATAAAAGATACTATAGATATTATAGTCGAATATCCACCAAGTATTACCCAAGTTTCAGAGCCGATGTGTCTAAATGATGGAACTAATCTTTTTGAGGTAGATTATCAATTTGAAGGAGAAACATCGCAGTCAAGCTATACCATTATTATTAATTCTATTGATACAATTAGAACTGATGTTAATGGAATGATTTTTACCTTAACTTTTAGTGGTGATGGACAATTTCCTCCGCATCTTGTTGAATTGATTGAAGAAAATACAGGATGTCAAACCAATACTTTTGTTAATGCCTTTTTCTGTAGTATTTGTACAGACAAGCCAGGCAGTTTTGCCAATACAGATACCTTATTAATATGTGCTGATGAATCTGCACAAGTAAGTGCAATAGATGTGCTGCCAAATGAATCACAAGAAGCCTTCTATGTCGTACATACTAATGATACTGACAGTTTAGGTACTTTATTGGCTTATAATCAAACAGGCGAATTTGCTTTTGGAGATATTGCCAATGCTCAGTTCAGTACGGTTTATTATATTTCTTCTGTAATTGCTGAAAAAGGGGAAGATGGCGCACCAGATCAAATGGATGAATGTTGGGCAATTAACAAAGGTGTACCGATTGTCTTTATTGAACCTTTAGATTATGTGTATCAAGAGCATTGTAACCTTACCAATGGTTTCTTTGAAATTTCTATTTTGCCTATGGGTGGTTTACCAGCCTTCGATCCTTCCCAAAATTATTTAATCAATGGTATAGGAGAAGCACAGGTAGCTGCTGGGGAAACCTATTTTTATCGGGAGCTTATAGGTTTAAGTACGGTGTATAATTTTCAAGTTTTTGATGAATCAGGATGTGATCTTTTAGAGCGTAGTAGTGATAGTCCGTTGATTTGTAATAAACGCTACTCTCCTATAGAATTGGTCGATTTTGAAGTAGTGGTTGAAGATGGAGGGAATCATATTTTCTGGGCAACTGCTACCGAAACGAATAATCACTATTTTACCCTAGAACGCTCCTACGATGGCATCAATTATGAAGTAGTGACACAAGTCTCAGGAGCGGGTAATAGCTCTCGTGCTAATCGTTATGAATGGGAAGATCCAAGCTATTGTGCTACGGTCTATTATCGCATTAGTTGGACAGATTTTGATGGGGTGAGCATTTACAGTCATACTTTACAAGCACAACGCAATAATGTGGCTATGGCTCAATTGTTCCCCAATCCTACGCAAGATTTGTTACAGCTTCGCTTTCCTGCTTATCAAAGTGGTACAACTGCACTTCGCATTTTTGATGTAACGGGGCGTATCGTTCATGAACAAACGCTTTATGCAGATGATTGTGCTTATGATTATGCTTTATCGGTGGCCAATTGGCCGCAAGGTGTTTACTTGGTGAAGTGGAGTGGGGGAGAGGTTTTAAGATTTGTACGACCATAGTTTATATCATCATAGATTGACAATTATCAATTTATTTAATGCTAATAATTTAGTTGGAAACTAGACTGTTTATGTGGTTCAAAACTAAATTATTAGCATCTAAAAAGGCATTTTCCTATCCAGAGTACTTATCTTTGAGCTGCTGTATTAAGGAACAGTCAAAAAATAAATCCTCATTTTAATTGGCAAATTTGTAAACTTATTTTTCACTTGTTCCTAAGTAGAAATCAATATCATTATCCATGTCAAATCCAGTTAATTCTAATATACATCTTCCATTTGTAGCAGCCATTAAGCAGCTCGAAGCACATTTGAATAAGACTTTGTGGGATGGTATGGTATTGTATGAAGATGATGCATTTTCACCATTACCCAAAGAAGTGATGCTCTTGTTATTATTAAAGCATCGAATGCAGGTAATTAAAAAGGGAAAAATTGTTTTACAGGTTAAAGAACAAGCAATTTATGCTAAAATTCCTTTGACAGTTAAGGTAAAGATTCAATATGGAACGAAACAAATGCTTTTTGGAGATTTAAGAACGATAGAAACGGTAGGAGATATTACGATGTATACTAAAACTGCCTTATCTATTAGTGATGATTGGCAAGTCGTGACCAATCCAAAGATCATTAGTTATAAGTGGGGTAAAAATCTCACTTTAAAGGTTATGGGTATTGCATTGGATATGAGTTGGCTAAAAGAGCGTACTATACTGAATCTACTGCCTGCTCTATTACCTAAAATAGATGATGCTTTACGTGCAGATATTGATCTAAAAGCCAGTTTGGAAGAAGGTTGGGAAATATTACAAAAACCTATTTTACTCAATGAAAGTCCAGGACTTTGGTTAACCGCCAAACCAAATGAACTATTACTTTCTCCATTACAAATCACTGAAGAAGATATATCCCTTTGTGGATTTACTAGTATGCAGCTAGGACTAACAGTAAAGGAACCTGATAATGTTATTGATAAACCATTAGAACGCTTACCTCCTGTCCGTTTTGCTCCTATCCAAGCTAATGATTCTGAAATATGGTTACCATTAGTTGTTCCATATGAAATGGCTACAGCAGTACTACAAAAAGTAATGATTGGACAGATTTATGATTTTGGAGGCAGTCGATATAAAATTAAATTAGAAGATATTAAATTAGAATACCATAGTAGTGGGCAATTATTAGCAAAGATTATCGTAACAGGTTCTGCTAAGGGAAAAGCGGATCTTTTAGGTACATTGGTTTATGATGATAGGAAAAAATTAATTTATTTTGATGAAATCAACTTAAAAATAGATAGCCGAGAAAGATTGGTCAGCTTTACTTCTTGGCTTTTACCCAACACAATCAACCGTTTATTAAAAAGAAGCCTTCGTTTTCCAATAGCCGCTAAATTAATTAAATTAGAGAATTATTTAACAGATCTTATTCAAAATCAATCTATTAATGAGGATATTGTACTAGAAGGATTGGTAGAAAAAGCGATTCTAAAAAAAATAAAAGCTCAAGCAGATGGTATTCACGCTTTAATCCAGTTGAAAGGCTGGATTGGAGTGACACTTAATGAAGCTTAACGTACTGAATTATAACCTTCTTTTAGT
>JAHDFT010000302.1 GCA_020628015.1 Bacteroidota bacterium | reverse complement strand
AAATCAGAATACCAGTATGGAACGAGTGCTTTGCCTTATTGGAGAAATATCCTCCAAAATGCCCCCAAATACAATAAAACACTTTATGAAGAGGGAAGAAAAATGTATCGTTCATTAGCAGATAAAACATGTATACCCACTATTAAACACGCTTATATTGATACTTTGTTTGATTTATATGAAAAACAACAGACAGTCTTTGGTGAAGAAGGCTATCTCGCAGGTCAAAAAGCTATAGATGTGAAACATTTTTTTCCTGATGATAAGGAACGCTATGATACATTAATTCGTCAATCTTTGGAAATACAACAGGAAGAATCAGTCTATTATGTTATTCTGCCTTATTTTATACAACAATATAAAGCTTATATAAAGAAAGAAATGACTTATGATACCTTTTTAGATCGCTATAATGATTTGATTGCTATTATTGACTATAATATTAGCAATGAACATCCCCAAAAGGAAAAATATATGGCTGTGAAAGTCAAAATGCAAAGAAGGCAACAAAGAATAGCTCAGAAAATCGCAGAAATAGAGTTAGCAAGAGCAAAAGCAATCAAAGCCCGATCTATAAAAGCGCAAAGAACCTATGATAGCATTATGATAGATTATCTAAAAAGAAAAAAAGAACATGAAGAGTGGCTAAAAAGTCCAGAAGCTAATACTAGGCAAATAAAAAGAAATGCACACTTTTCTACATCAAACTGTTGGCCTTCCAAATCATTTGTAGAAGAAGTGTATGACGAAGAATTTATCTTGACATTTCTCTCAAGATATGTTGACGTTTGTATGAGGGTTCCAAATCCTGCGGATTCCATATATCACAAATTCAGTTTTAAAAATTGTATAGAAGTAAAAAACTGCTTTGGTTCCAAGTACGAATCTGATGATCTGGATATTCAAACGGTCAAGCAGTATTATTACCATTTGAGAAAACAAAATTGCCAAAACGATTCGCTACGAAATCAAATCCTTTTCAAACTTTACGAGTTAGAACCTAATATTAAGCTGGCCAGAATGGCAGGTAAAAAAGCTTATAGAATGGGCGATTATGATAAAGCCATTCACTATTTTGAAGAGTCATTGAACTTTGAACCTGACAAAATCATAGAGGGCAAAACCTATATGCTTATGGCTGATGCAGAACGGAAAAAATCAACTAATCTGACTCCTCTTATAGCTCAAAATGCTAGGAAATATACCTATAAAGCAATAGAGTTGATCCCTGATTGGGATAAGCCTTACCTCTTTATTGGAGACTTGTATGCTGATAGTATGGAATTGTGTGGAGCTGATGATACAATAGCTTGGGAAGGGAAGGTGGTGATTTGGGCAGCATATGATATGTGGATAGAAGCGGCTAATATTAGTCCTTATAAGGATACTAAAACAAAAGTAGAAGAGCGTATCAAAGAATATAAACAATATCTACCAACAACATCCGAAGGGCTACAGCATTCTATTCAGGAAGGACAAAATTACTATATTGATTGTTGGATTAATCAGACAACGAAAGCGAGATTTAGAGCCGATTAATAATTTGAATTATAAACAAGGAATAGTAATGAGTGAATCAATCATTTTATCAAGTAAAAAGCCAGTCAATTTGACTGGCTTTTTACTTTTACATCTACAAATTCTTCATTTGAATGCGATCATAACCATACACATCCCTCACAAACTGCAAATCACCATTTCCATCCACAAAGCAAGTCAGGTAAAAAACATGGACTCTAATTGGCTTAGGTGGCTTGGCATATTGCTCCTTCCCTCTATTCATCGCAGCCTTAATTGCGCCTGGTGTCCAAGAACCACTTCCATTCATTAAGGTTTTAGCAAATAAATAAGGATCACCCACCCGAATACAACCATGACTTGCCGCTCGTACATTCGCTTTAAAATCATGCTTATTCGGTGTATCATGTAGATAGATGCTGTGATTATTTTTAAACTGAAACTTTGCCTTACCCATACTATTTCCTTGTCTAGGTCGCTGTCGCATCCTTACTCGGCTCAAATTCATATTCTTCCAATCCACATTCATCGGATTGACCTTCTTCCCATCTACCCATACATCCACATCAGAGACGACCAGTACCCCTGGATTCATCAAAATATACTGCATTTCTTCTCTAGCAATACTAGTAGGTAAAGTCCAGGTAGGGCTAAAAATAATATTGGTCATTGGTTTATTGACCAAAATAGGCGTTTTCGTCGCCTGTGCGCCCACAACTGCCACAATGGAAACGGTTGTATCTTCTTCCTCAAAAACACGTATCATAAACTCAGGGATATTCACCCATACATGTCGTTCCCCCATCTCTTCAGGTAGCCAACGCATTCGTTCCAAATTCAGTTGCATCTGTTTAATGCGGTTTTCTACAGGAACATTGAGTTTATCTAAGGTCGTTTTATCTACTTTTCCAGACCGACTAATGCGATGTCGCTTTTGAAATCTTTTGACCGCAGCAACAACATCTGCATCATAAGTAGTTGGATTTTTATCTTTTGCCAAATCTTCCGACGCTTTTAGTCGGCTAATTAACTTTTCGACAGCATTTCCTTTAGTACCTTTACTAAGTGTTTTCTCTAATTTGCCCCATCCCCCATTAGCCGCTATTTGCTCGTAAACTGCCAATCGTTCAGATAAAGCAGTATAGATAGGAAGTTGAACTGTACTTTCTTTCATCGCAGCATCAAAATCCCCCGTTTTTAATGCATTTTGAGCTATTTCATCAAATTTCTTTTGACGAGGTGAAATATCCCAGCTTGTTTTCATTTTTCCATTAACCAAATCCGCATTATAAGCAAATAATGCTGTTGTCAGCAAAACGTCTAATTGGGCAATTTGAGGCAGGTAGTCTTCTTGAAGTGGATGTAATTGTTGTAGTTGCTGTTGTAAGGTGTCTATTTGCGATACAAAGTAGTTTTGTGTATCAAAACCATGCGCTTTAGCTGTCTTCAAATGCTTTAGAAAGGCATCAGTAGAGGGCGGAGTAACGTCTTTGTTCAGCCAAGTATGCCAGATCGCTTGTTGACCTGCTTGTTCATAATGTTGCTCAACAGCCGTTTTGACTACTTCTGCATTCTTATATTTCACCTGTTTAGTCGGTGCATCTTCAGCCGTTAACTGTTGTTCGATCAACTGTTTAAGCTGTGTTTTTTGCCAATTGTTTCTTTTGTCATTATCAAATTGCATTTCAGGCTTGGGTTGTTCACAAGCACTTAGAAAAATGACGATCAATAATAGCGAGAGCAATTTATTCATTGTATTTAATTCGTAATGGCTGGAATGATTAAAAATAAGTAATGATACTGATTATCATTACGACTATTAAATGTTAGTATAGGTTACAAATATGAAAGACAATTCCGAAGAAAATACTCCATTTTCAGTAAATATCAATTGGACAGATTTCTTCCATAAGTTGAAGATACAACAATTAGATATACATTCTGAATCTCGCACCTATAAACGTGGAGAATTTATTTATTTGCAGCATAACGAGGCAAATAAAATCTTCTTTATTAAAACAGGTAATGTAAAAATTGGTGCGTATTCTGAAGAGGGAAAAGAGTTGATAAAGTCCATCTTAAAAGCTGGTGATATTTTTGGCGAAATGGCCTTAATTGGAGAGTTATATCGTTCTGATTTTGCCCAAGCGACAACAACTGTAGAAGTTCATCTATTGAATGTGGAAATGGCACAATTACTCATGAATAAGGATCAGTCATTTTGTTTAACTATTACGCACAAAATAGGTAAAAAACTTTTACAAACACAGCGAAAACTAGAATCACTCATTTTCAAGGATGCTAGAACACGAGTTGTAGAGTTTTTATCTGATTTGGCCATCAATAATGGCTCTAAAGTAGGTCTGGAAATATTAGTTCAAAACTTTTTTACCCACCAAGAAATTGCCAATATTACAGGCACCTCACGCCAAACTGTTACAATGGTGCTTAATAATTTGCGAGAAAAAAATATTATTTACTTTGACCGTAAAAAATTACTCGTTAGAGATTTGAACTTATTGAAAAAGGAAGGAGAATAATCATAAACTATATCCACAAACAAAAAAAGCACAGGTGATTAAAACTCACCTGTGCCAGATAAACAAGACAACATTACAATATATAAAAAAATTAGAACAGCCTAGACATGCTATAAATGGCAATTGCTGCCTTTACAGCCAAAATCAATAATCATCGTAACCGATTGATTAGTTTTTGATCATTTTAATATAATTTACTGCTCCACTAGCAGTTGTTAAACGACAGATATATACACCTGATGACAATTGATCTACGTTTTTCAATGCCAATTGATTGATCTGGTTGCCTTCCACTTTTCCTTCAAAAAGATCTGTAATCTTTTCACCGTTTAAACTAAATAACGAAATAGATAGCATTTCGGTATTTGGTCCTTGGAATAAAATCATTGCTTTCTCTTCAATTGGATTTGGCCACACATCAGCAACAATCGGAGAAGGAGTTTTTCCTCGCCCACCAACACGTTTTGCAGCCACCCAATACCAACCATTTGCCTTATCTCCTACTGCATCTGTTACTGTTACCGCATGCCAACCATAGTGTAAGTCTGCAACATCTTCAGTTATTGCTCCATTAGACCAAAGATAATTATAAGGAGCAGTTCCACCAGCAACAGTAATATCAATGGCTCCATCATCTGTTACCCGACTACTAGCACTTGTAATTTCATGATGAATAATATCTAAAAACAGATCATTTCCAGCAATATTTCCAACAATCTCTTCACAACCTTCAGCATCTGTGATTGTTACCTCCCAAGAAGCATTGTCAGGATACTCCACTCTTAATTGATAATTACTAATCACACCAGGTCTTACATTACCTATAGTTGTCCATTGATAACTATAAGGTTGCACCCCACCCTCAATAGTAATATCTACAATATTATATCCATCAATATCAGGTCCATTATTACCGTCTGTAGTATATTCCGTTGTTGTTCTCAAAGCATTAGGAGCCAATTCGACTTCTACCATTTTAGAACAAGAACAAGCATTAGCATCACTTACGGTTACTCTGTAAGTACCTATAGGAATATTGTCAATAATAGCCCCTAATGTACCATCCTCCCAAGTATATGTATAAGGTCCCACCCCACCATCTATATCCACTTCAATTCTTCCATCACTTGCAGTAGGACAACTCACATGTGTCAAACTCTCGACTCGACAAACTGGAGGCGCACACACATCAATACAAAAATCACCTCTAGGATCATACTTGCCATATCCATCTAATAAGACGTAATAAGTCTGTCCAACATTTGTAGAAAAAGTAATTTCTGGTTGATAATAATTCACATCATCACTACATGCAACTCGAGTAGTAGGTGGGCAGTCTGAGTAAACAACCATTTGTAAATCATTCTCATAATCCACTAAGCTTTCCCCACAATCATTTACTGAAACGGTTACATTTCCACCTGTTCCACCAATAGTATACCAAGCCCCACGACTTATATCATCTATAAAGCAATTAGCTATTCCATTCTCTCCTGTAGCAGTTGCACAATAATTAGAGGTCTGAAAATTAGCTCCAAAACCTAGTACTTCTGCATCTGCACACACATCATTATCTATTACATAATTACATTCACAATTTTTATAAGAAACACGCTTGATTTCAAAAGAGCAACTTCCTGAATTTCCTGTAGGATAAATATCGAAATTAACTATGCTACCTTTAGAGTAAGGTCCCATAGTTTGAGTATCTCCTAAAGTAATTGTCTTAGTAGTATTACTAATATCATCTACTAGCTCATAAAAAGCAGCACCACCACTATTCAATAATTCTACTTCAACAGTAAAAAGATTATCACTCTCACAAATACTCGTTGCTGTAGCAAAAACCCCACAAGTTTCTATACATAATGAACAAGAGCCACCACAATCAATGCCTTCTTCATCTTGGTTTTTAATCCCATCTGCACAAGAGGCGTTCGGAAAACTAATACCACAATCACTACTCGCCTGAACCGTACATGCAGAATAGTTATAACGATTATCTTTGACAGTCAAATCAACAAAAGTACCACTAGTATAAGGGCCCAAAGTATGGCTACCCGATGTAGTAGCAGTAATGGTATTGCCCTGATTATCCACAATATCATAATCAGCAGCAACATCAGGCGTAAAAAAGACATCAACAGTAAATGTACCTGTATCATCATCACAAACAGCCATTGCTTTCACATCTGGTAGATCACATTTAGGACAAAACTCAATCGTTGCTTCTGCATCAGGTAAGTTGGTAATAATATCTGTTCCTGGTACAATTTCATCGTTATAAAAATCTATCTTTTCGATTACCTTTATATTAGTTAGGTATACTGTAAAATCTATACATTCATCAGATGCTTCTACTCCAGCCATTCTGAATAATTGGTCAATAATCATTACACAATCTAAATCTGCAACAGTTCCAATAATAGGAACATTATCTAGTGTAGCACGTCTGATTTGCACATTAATGGGTTGTCCTCCCAATAAGTTATTAGGACTCACATTAACAAATGCAGCACCTCCACCCAAACGGCTCTGAGAAACATTAATGACTGCTGGTGGACCAAATACGTTCAGAGAAGAACTAACATCAAAACAAATCATATGAGCATCACTAATCGGATTACCATCATCTGTTTTAAGGTGTAAGCCAAAACTAACATCATCATTACCTAATACAGGGTTTCTATTGGGTGCTAATACTAAGTATGCTGCCCCTTTCTTTGTACTCTCCACACATTCCTCCACATCCAAAGCCAAGACAGCATTTGAAGTAGATAGAAATACGATAAGTGTGGATACTACGAATATAGAAGCACCATAAAGTTGAGCTACTGGAAAAGCTCGGAGTATTGATTGTAAAGACATTATCATGCACCTTTTTTTATAATTAGACTCTAAAGAGTTGAGGTAAGTTGTTGTAGATTATTTCAGTAATGGAACAACAATAACTTTAGAAAAAATAAGGTTAACTATGTTAATCTTACATTAGGAACAGTCAAAAAATAAATTTCAATTTTGATTGATAAATTTATTTTTAACTCATTCCTTAGTA
>JAHDFT010000301.1 GCA_020628015.1 Bacteroidota bacterium | reverse complement strand
TCAAAATAAAATTTATTTTTTTACTGTTACTTATTGAGAGATGTTTATCAAATCACTATGAATTAACGTTTTCTAATTAGAAAACGTTGTGATTTTTACAATATAAATAAAATTAATTTACTTTAGTAATAAGCAAGAAATGTCTCCCTCATTTTAATTCGGCAAATTGGACACTAGACGAATCAAAATCGGGAACTTACTTTTTACTCGTTACTTAACATCGAAGAACTCAATCGGAAGCCTAAATATAAAACATAAATGGATTTTTTCAAATAAAAAAACATTTAAAATTGTCAAAAAAATTATTTTTAAAGATAAAAAAAAGAGCCTTAAATACTTTAATTGTTGAAGCAAATGCTATTCAACAATTGAATCAGAGCATCAATGAGGAATTTTGTCAATGTGTATTAGCTCTATTTCACTTGAAAGGTCGGGTTATTGTTAGTGGACTTGGAAAAAGTGGTTTAATTGCTCAGAAAATTACTGCAACCTTAAATTCTACAGGTACACCTGCTTGTTTCATGCATAGTGGGGATGCTTTACATGGAGATTTAGGTATGGTACAGGAAGGTGATTTAGTGCTACTCATTTCTAAGAGTGGCGAAACTGTTGAGCTTAAATTATTGGCTCAATTGCTGAAACAAAAAGCCTGTCAAACAGCAGCGATTGTGGGCAATGCTCAGTCTAGTGTTGGTAAATTGGTTGATTTTGTATTGTTAAGCCCAATAAAAAACGAAGCCTGTCCGAATAATCTGGCTCCTACAAGCAGTACGATGGTTCAATTGGCTATAGGAGATGCACTTGCTTTATGTCTACAAGAACTTAGGACTTTTTCTGCGGAGGATTTTGCTAAATTACATCCAGCTGGTATGCTAGGCAAACAATTGTCCTTGCGAGTAATTGACCTCATAGAAGAGCGTCACCTACGTCCAGTTGTTACTTTGGAGGCAGACATACAAGCAGTAATTATGGAAATTTCCTCCAAAAGATTGGGCGCAACGGCGGTATTAGATCAGACGGAAAGGGTTTTAGGGATTATTACAGATGGAGACCTCAGACGAGCAATGCAAAAGACGGTCGAAATTCAACATTTGAAGGCGCAAGATATGATGACCCCTACACCTATTACCATCAATTGCAAAGCTTTAGCATTTGAAGCTTTGCAATTGATGAATCAAAAAAAAATTACCCAATTGATTGTTTTAGAAGGAGTGCAATATATGGGGATGATCCACATTCACCAAGTCCTCAAAGAGGGTTTTATTAACCCAACCTAAATACATCCTTACCTGTTTCAATAATGAATCGGGAAGGTTGGGTGAAATATTCATCCCAAGTGGAAAACCAAGAAGGCATGGTCATATATAATTGTTCTTTGGCTCTACTACAAGCCACGTAAAACAAACGTCGTTCTTCTTCTAGGTCTTCTATGTTTTTCAAGGCACGAGCTGATGGAAATAAGCCATCTAGTAGGTGAGGTACAAAAACAGTGTACCATTCCAGCCCCTTAGCAGAATGAATGGTGGATAGGGTGACTGGTGCTTCTTCCTGTTCATCAATCAAAGGAGTTGTAGAGTCCTGAAATTGATTGGAAGGAGGATCTAAGGCAAAATCGGATAAAAAGCGATCTAGGATTTCGTAGCGTTCTGATAGGCGGTGTAAAATGTCTATATCTGCTACTCTTTTGGTATAATCATCTTCTAAACTTTTCAATAATGGTTCATAATAGGTGCGAATAATGTCGATTTTGCTGGTGATGGTAATGTCTGGGCGAACTGCATCTTCAAACATTTTTTGTAAATCCAATAAATTGGCTCCGTATTTACGTTTCTCTAGCTTAGAAAAATCCATAATCCCCTTATTGGCTTGAATTTCACCAACAATTTTACCTGCCGTCACTTTCCCAATACCAGGAATCAATTTCAATATACGATTCCAAGCCACAGCATCCATCGGGTTCAGTATAATTCTAAGAAAAGCAATAATGTCTTTAATGTGTCGTCTTTCAATAAATTTAATCCCACCCACAACAACATAAGGAATTTTGCGACGAGAAAGAGCTGTTTGTATCAAATTACCATGAAAACTGGATCGGTATAAAACCGCAATTTCATCTAAAGGAATCCCATTTTCTCGTAATGCTAAAATTTTATCTCCTATAAAATCTGCTTCATCTTCTTGATCATGAAATTTGTAGACTAAGGGTTTGAATAGATTGGTATTGGTAGAGAAAAGCTGTTTCCGATAGCCCAATTTCGCATTATTGGCAATTTTATTGGTAAAATTCAAGATGTCTTGATTACTACGATAATTTTGCTCCAATTTAATCACCCGACAATCTGGATAAGTGGCTGGAAAGGTTAAAATATTTTCAAAGTTGGCTCCTCTAAAAGCATAAATACTTTGAGAATCATCTCCTACAACCATTACATTACGATGTCCAGCCGCTAGATAATCCACGATTTCTTTTTGGATAATATTGGTATCCTGAAACTCATCTACCATAATGTATTGGAAACGCTTTTGTAATCTCTTGCGGAAATGAGGGTAATCTCGTAAACAATCTCGCAAAACTTCCATCAAATCATCATAATCCAATACTTGATTGACCTTTTTGTATTTTTTATAATAAGCAGCGATTTTTTTGATCTCTTCCAAGTATTCCATCAAACCAGTATACTCTCTTTCAATAATGTCTTGAATGGGAATACTACAATTTCGAGATTTTGAGATAATACTTTGTAGGCGGCTTTTTCTAGGAAATGCTCGATTTTTTTTGGCGACCTTAGTTTCTGTACGAATGAGGTCAATAATGTCTTCTGAATCGCTTGTATCGACGATGGTAAAATTAGTTGGCAGGTCTATCATGCTGGCATAACGACGCAAGACATGATTGGCAAAAGCATGAAAGGTACCTCGAACCACCTGAGTTGCATTAGCATTATTAAGGATAGCTGTGGTTCGGCGCATCATTTCTTCTGCTGCCTTTCTAGTGAAAGTGAGTAATAGAATTTCTTCTGGCGGAACTTGTTTTTCGATTAAATAACTCACCCGATAAGTGATGGTACGAGTTTTACCACTCCCTGCCCCAGCAATGACCAAAACAGGCCCTTTGATTGTGGTCGCAGCCATATATTGACCTGGATTCAAACTATTCCAGTAATCTACCTTAAATTTTCCTTGATTGACAGGTTGCAACCCAGGTGTTGGTTGAATGACCTTTGCTTCTATCGAATTGGCTATTTTTTGTAGCCTTGTAATCTTATTCTCAACAGCTTCAGGAATATATAAACGAGAGTAGTCCGAAAGGCTCAATCGCTTGAATTGATTATTTTCAGACCAGTAATTGATTTTTTCCTCTTCTTCTTCTTTTTTACTATCTTCTAATAAACTACGCAAAAAATCGGAAACAAAATCTTCTGAGTTATGCTCTTCTTGATCTTTTCTTGGCATTTTACTGTAATTTTGATGAGACTTGTGATTATACAATTGGGTATAGTTTGAATGCTATTTACAATTGTCTATCCTCCTGTTTAGCTTGGCTTTCATAAGTATCAACCAATTTTTACCCTAATCAAGTTCTATAATATTTTGCAAATTGTAGAATATTTTTAAATTTTACCAATATACACAATTCTTTTTAAAAAATAAGCATGAAAAATAACACACTCCTAAGCCTTCTAGTCCTTTTTTGTGGATTAGGCTTGTTCATTTCTTGTGGAGGAGGAACTGATTCCTCTTCTGGTGGTGATGCGAATAGTGGCAGTTCTGCCAAAGTAGAAGCGGCCAAAGGTGGGCGTAATTATGGTGGTGTTTTCCGCCTTAATGAGGAAGAGTATTTACGTACCCTTTATCCCCTAAATATTGGTGAAGTGGTTGGGCATCGAATTAGTAATCAAATCTATGAAGGATTGGTCATCCTGAGTCAAAAAGACCTCACCATTCAACCTGCTCTTGCAGAGAGCTGGACAGTTGAAAATGATGCAACATTGTATACTTTTAAAATTCGACAAGGGGTAAAATTTCATGATGACCCTTGTTTTGAAGGAGGAAAAGGACGAACACTTACTGCTAAGGATTTTAAATATTCTTTAGATCGCCTTTGTTCTTATGCTTCGGATAATAAAGGATATGATTTTGTGAAAGGGAGAATTAAAGGAGCTACAGCACAGTATGAAGCCACTAAAAATGGCGGAAAAGGTTTGGAAGGTGGTGTGCCTGGCATTAAGGTTTTGGATGATTATACTTTGCAAATCGAATTAGAATCTCCTTACAGTAGTTTTTTGCACATTTTGGCGATGCCTTTTGGTTATGCTTTTCCTAAAGAAGCGGTGGATAAGTATGGGATAGATATGCGAATCAAGACAGTAGGAACGGGACCTTTTTATTTGAAGGCTTTGAAAGAAGACCAGGATGTTATTTTAAGAAAAAATCCGAATTACTGGGGTAAAGATGAGTTTGGGAATCAACTGCCTTTCCTTGATGGAATTCGATTTTCTTTTATCAAAGATAAGATGTCTGAATTGAGGGAGTTTAACCAAGGGAAATTGGATATGATGTATCGTTTGCCATTGCAGGTAGCAGATGAAATCGTTGATAGAAAAGGAAATTTGAAGGGGGATTATACCAAGTATCAATTCCAAGAGCAACCGAATATGTCTGTGCAGTATTATGGTTTTTTGAATACAGGAAAATTATTCAACAATAAGAAGCTAAGACAGGCATTTTGCTATGGTATAGATCGAGAAAAATTAGTAGAATATACTTTGAAAGGAGCAGGTGTGCCAGGTCATTATGGTGTGGTGCCACCAGCATTTCCGAATTATAACTCTAAAGCATTAAAAGGCTATAAATTTGACCCAGATAAGGCACGTCAATTATTGGCAGAGGCGGGTTATGCAGATGGTAAAGGTTTGGATGATTTGAAGTTACAGATTAATAGTGGAGGTACTAGAAATGAGCAGGTAGCAGAAGCAATTCAAAAGATGTTGACGGAGAATTTGAATATCAATATTAAGATTGACAAAATGCCTTTCGCCCAGCACTTAGAGAGTACAGAATCTGGTAAGTTTGATTTTTGGCGAGCTGGTTGGATTGCAGATTACCCTGATCCAGAAAATTTCCTCAATTTATTGTGGAGCGATCATTTAAATAAGGATGATATTAGTAAAGGAAAAGTCTATTTGAATACTTTCCGATTTAAGAATGCTGATTTTGATCGTTATTTTGAAGAGGCCTTAAAAACGACAGATGATGCGAAGCGTTTTGAATTGTATTTGAAAGCGGATCAAGTGGCTTTGGATGAGGCGGTAATGATTCCATTATTTTATGATAAGGATCGTCGTTTATTACAAGCTAATGTCCAGAATTTTCCACAAAATGGTATGGAATATCGTAACTTTAGGGATGTTTACTTGAAAAAATAAAAAAAGTGAACCTTCAGCAAGTTTGAGCTTGCATCCTGTTCACTTTCACGATCTATGAAAAACAATACTACCAATATGAAAAAGCATTACGCTTTTTTCGTTTTTAAATTTTGATTAGATAATTACTAGAGGATTTTAGATAATATAATAATTAAGGATCAAATCCTCTAGTAATTAATCTTTTTAGGTGGCTGTAATGCATAAGCAAACCAAACCAAATTAAAATAGTTTATTGTATACACTCAGCTTCTACCTTAATTTAGAGACCCATCTCCATAAGCTTGTAATAATTCTGTCAAGCGTTTTCTGGCTAAGAAAATACGACTTTTAATAGTACCTAATGGCACTTTCATTTCATCAGCAATTTCTTGATATTTATATCCTTCATAACGCATCGTAATTGGTCTGCGATACTCATAAGGAATTTGCTTGATAGCTCGATCAATATCTGCTCTCGCAAAATTTGCAAAAGCTTCGTTATCTACTAAAGCACTAGATGCTAATAAATAGCCATTCTCAGAATTATCTACGACTGTATTTCTGCGGGAACGTTTACGATAACCATTGATAAAAATATTACGCATCATGGTCAATAACCATGCTTTCAAATTGCTATCGTGACGATATTTGTCTCTATTTGTAAATGCTTTTACGACTGTATCCTGAACCAAATCCATTGCATCTTGCATGTCTCTGGTTAGTCTAATGGCGTAAGGCTGTAAAGATGGGTAAACACCGATTACTGCCTGATTAAAATCTGTTGCGTTCATAGCAGTATATATATTTTGTTAATAATTTTCTTATAATGTGGTGGTAAAATTATAATCAATCTGTAGATCACATTTTTACCATTTTAGAATTTGAAAACAAAGTATAAATCAAGATCGTTTTATTGTTTGTTTCCTATTCTTTTTTTCCTTGCTAAAATTACGACGTTTTTATTAGCGAGGGTCATCTATCCTTATACAAAAAATCTGCCTATGCTTATTTCTGTCAATTTTGCAGTAATCCTTTATATTTAGACGAAAAAATTGCAGTAAAAAAGAGTTTTTATATGACAAAATGACCTGCTTTTGAAAAAAAATAGCTGATAAGCAAAATAATAGAAGTACAAGAATTGATTTACAAGTGACTAATTGAATCGTAGCCATATTTATATATACCCTTATAAGCTAATTTTGTTACCAGATATATGATATTCCTTTTTACACAGTATTGTTGTATTTGTTAGGACAAATGACAGCATAAAGCTGACAACTAAATCAATTTTGTAAAACTAATTACAGTAAGATTGATTTTTTACTGATTCAGGACATTTAATTGCCAGTATTTATTAGTAAGAGATGCTTGCTAATAGATTAGTACACTAATAACTGATTTTCTTTCAAAAATCGTTTAAAATCTGTCGTTTTTAACTTTTATTAACGGAAGTAACTAGTTGATAATAAAATGCTTCTATATGTGGAATATAAATACTTGGTCAGGAGAAATAAGAGTGGAAAATGTATGATAACTTCATTGGTAACGAAGTTATAAGGGGATTATTGCTTATTTCTGTTCTTTTGCTAAATATCGTTGATTTTATAGTGTTTCGCAAATAATACTAACTAAGTAACAGCTAAAAAATAACTCCGACATCTTGTTGTTTAATTTGTGGCTATACTTCGTTAAAAAGCCTCGCCGATGCTCGCATCGCCTACGTTTTTTGCCT
>JAHDFT010000300.1 GCA_020628015.1 Bacteroidota bacterium | reverse complement strand
TCAAACGTCCTTATTTATGAGATAAATCATATCCTTGTATTTAATGCTTTATAGTGGTAAAAAGAAAATTATTTTTTATTAACTACTAAAAAATATTGAATTAATCCGAAAAAAGTTAGTATATTTGCAACTAATCTAAAAAAAATAGCATTACACAAATACCTGGATAATTATTAATCATTACAAAACATTCAATAATGAAAGAGAATAATAAATTAAAAGCTTTACAACTTGCCATTGATAAATTAAATAAAACTTATGGTAAGGGTACAGTCATGAAAATGGGGGAGCGAGATGTAGAGCGCATTGATATGGTTCCAACAGGTTCCTTGGGTTTGGATATTGCATTAGGAATTGGAGGCTTTCCTAAAGGGCGAATTATAGAGATTTATGGACCAGAATCTTCTGGTAAAACAACATTAGCAATTCATGCTATTGCAGAAGTACAAAAGCAAGGTGGTGTAGCTGCTATTATTGATGCCGAACATGCTTTTGATAAAAACTATGCAGAAAATTTAGGTGTGGATGTAGAAAATCTATTGATTGCACAACCAGATCATGGAGAGCAAGCATTAGAAATTGCAGATAACCTAATCCGCTCTAGTGCCTTAGATATTGTTGTGATTGACTCTGTTGCTGCTTTAGTACCTCGTGGAGAACTAGAAGGAGATATGGGAGATTCTAAAATGGGTTTGCAGGCTCGTTTGATGTCGCAAGCATTACGTAAACTTACAGGGCATGTGAATAAGACGGGTTGTATCTTGATTTTCATCAACCAGTTGCGTCAAAAAATCGGGGTGATGTTTGGTAATCCTGAAGTAACTACTGGTGGACAAGCTTTGAAGTTTTATGCTTCTATCCGTTTAGATATTCGTCGTATTGCTCAAATTAAACAAGGGCAAGATATTTTGGGTAATCGTACTCGTGTTAAAGTAGTAAAAAATAAAGTGGCACCACCATTCCGTCAAACAGAGTTTGATATTGTTTATGGAGAGGGCGTATCTAAAGTAGGAGAAATTTTAGATTATGCAGTAGAAATGGATATTATTAATAAGAGTGGTTCTTGGTATAGCTTTGAAGATAATAAAATTGGGCAAGGTCGAGAGAAAGTAAAGGATTTTCTCAAGGATAATCCAGAGTTAGCAGAGGAGCTTGAAAAACGAATTAAAACAAAGGTTTTTGCTCATTTGAAAGATGCGGAAGAACCAGAAGAAGAAGTAGAAGCAGAAGTAGCGAAAAAAGAAAAGGCAACTGCAAAATAATCGAATAGGTAACGATTAAAAATAAGTTCCCGATTTTGATTAGTAATAGTACAGTTACTAGAAAATAATGTATATGTAGTCTCTTAAATCCACACTCTTTAGTTGCTGTTGTGAATTATTTAACGGCAACTAAACGAGTAGTGGATTTTTTTATGTTTATATTTGAGCGAGCTGCAAGAATTCATGTTATTTTTTGGCTCAACTACTTATATCATTGACATTGACCACATTTTTATTATGAAATCAATCCGACATTTAAGCAATGCTGACATTAGCTATGAAGATTGGAATGCTTGTATTTACAATGCTTCTAATGGACGGATTTATGCCTATAGCTGGTATTTAGATATTTTTGCACCAAATTGGGAGGCTTTGGTTTATGGAGATTATTCGATAGTGATGCCTTTACCAAATCGCAAAAAATGGGCTTTATTACCCTATCTTTTTCAACCTTTTTTTAGTCAACAATTGGGCATTTTCTCTCCTATTCTATTGAAAGAACATCAAGTATATGAGTTTTTAAAAGCCATCCCATCCAAGTATAAATGGATAGATATTTATTTGAATGAGGGTAATTATTTTGAAGATTTAATGATTAACCCCAAAATCACCAGCCGCACCAATTATGTATTAGATTTAATGGCTCCTTATGAACAACTCCGTCAAGCTTATTCCAAAAATACGATTCGGAATCTAAAGCGAGGGCAAGCATTTCATTTAAGGGTAGAACAAGTAGAAAGTATAGATACTGTAGTGACACTATTTCAACAACAAATGGGAAGCAAAGTGCCTGCAATTAAACAGCCGCAATACCAACAACTAAAGGAATTATTGGATTTGACGGTCAATAACTATATGGGAGAGGTATATCATGTTTATACTAAGGAAGGAGAACTTTGTGCTGCTTTAGCTTTGGTCAAAAGTCATGAAAGATTGGTGTATCTATTACCTGTCTCTACAGGAATTGGCAAAAAACAAAGAGCCATGTTTGTATTGATTGACTACTTGATCCAAAAAAATGCAGGAGAGTACCTGAGTTTTGATTTTGAGGGCAGCATGATTGAAGGAATTGCCCGATTTTTTAAAGGTTTTGGAGCAATAGCTATGCCTTATTTACATTATAAAGGATGGCGGTGGGGAATGAGGTGATTCGTATTATCTCAAAAATTTCACCTCTGCTAATTTTTCTAAAAATCCTTTCTTTTTTCTAGCAGAAACAAAAACCGAAGAGCCATCCTTCATTTCTACCACACCTTCTTTTAGATAACGAACAATATGTTTCAAATTAATCAAATGACTCCCATGAATGCGGTGAAAATTGGATTCTTCCAGGAGTTTTTGATAATATTTGAGTGTTTTGGTAACTAAGACTTTCTTTTTATTGCTCAAGAAAAAAATGGTGCAATTACCATCCGCCTCCAATCGTACAATATCATTGATGTCTACAAAGAGTAAACCGTCCATACTAGGCAAACCAATCTTTCGGAAATTATCAGCATAATCGGGCAGGTTGCGGATGCCTTGTACATCTGTTTTTCCCCGTCGCTTTTCATATCGACTAACCGCTTTTTGTAATTCTAAAATATTGATCGGTTTTAATAAATAATCAAGTGCAGAAAATTTGATGGCACGAATGGCATATTCGTCAAAAGAGGTGGTAAAAATCACCGCAAATTGAATGTCTTCAATACTTTCCAATAATTGAAAACCTTCATCTGATGCAGGCATTCTAACATCCAGAAAGACCAACTCTGGTTGGTGATCCTTAATCAACTTCCAGCCCGTTCCTGCACCATCTGCCATACCCAAAACACTCACCTGCGGACAGTATTCTGTCAATAGATTTTGAAGGGTCAAACGACTTCTTTCCTCATCATCTATAATAACCGATCTAATTTTATTCATATTGCTTGTTTTCTGCTTTCAAGATTTCGGAAAGCATTGTCTACCTACGAGCAGGTTTATATCTAGCCTTCTTTAAAAACTTTTGCCCATCATTCAAAGCCATGATGTCTTCAAAAGTAGCATCGGGGTGATTTTTTTTATAAGCTTTTACAATTTGCCAGCCCATCCAAACGGCTGCTCGTCCTGGTGAACCTTCAGCCATCCCCTTACTTTTAGGAGCCTCTTCAATATACGGTATAATTTCCTTTTGTTTACTATTATAGAGCAATTCATTTTCAATCAAAAAGCCCCAGATCATCACTTCTTCCTGCTGACACCAATTGATTTCTTCCTGACTAAAGCCAATTTTTAAGGAATCAGGGGTATCTGGTAAAACCATATCTAGGAAATACAACAATTTCCCTTCATAAATCATTTGATCTATCAGACGATTGGGCTTTTGATTTTGCTCAAATAATGCTTTAGCATAAGCTTTCATAGAATTGGATGCTAGAAATTCTGGCTCAAAACGACGAACCATGTATTTGGGTAAATTAGCAGAGTAATAGAAGGGGAAATCTTTGCCTAAATACATGTCCAAATTAATACCAAGTAGATTTTTATCATAGGTAATCGCAGCAGGACCGAAGGCTGAAATATGGCTAACGACCTTTGGAATGGGTTGATTCGGAAAATAATGTTTAAAGTAGCGAAAAGCAGTATTTAACTCCTGTTCTGCTTCTTTTATATCTGGAAAATGATGCAAAGTAGAATCATATAATTGCTGAATATCTTTATTGGTAATGAATTTTAGGAGTAAATTTTGATAAGCATTATTGGTTAAGGCACCAAAACCCATCACCTGCTCTACATAAGCCTCCATAAAATCTGGAAAATCCTTTTTTAATTGCTCAAATTCCTGTACATATTGAGTGGTATCAATACTAAATAAAGCTTTCTCAAATCTTTGTATCTCTAAATCCAATTCAATAGCTGAAATATCAGGCTTAAAAGAATTATTTGACGAACAAGTATAAAAAAATATACTTATTGTTAGTATAAATGCATATTTTGTGACCGCTTTTTTATTGATTGGTCTAAATCTCATACTATTTACAATTTGTGGATGGAAATGAAGAATGGGAAATTAGCAAATCAACCAATTGATGCCTTATCCCATTATAGGAGGTCAAAGATGACTAATAAAGTCAAAAAACACAAGTGTCGAATAGGACAATCTTTAATACTATCTCCACTCCTGCTATCTTGTGCAGCCGACAAGATTTGATAAACAACATAAAAAAATCAAAAGATACTATGAAGCAGAGCCTTATCCTGACCGTTTTATTATTACTCTTGTGCCATTTCAATATTAACGCCCAAAATGATCGTTTTGGTGTGTCTTTAAGTCCTACTTTTAGCTGGTTGGAACCAAAAGATGAAGAGACAATAGAGACCCGAGGCAATCGAGGAGGATTTGCTTATGGCTTCGTTTATGAGCGCTCCTTGGGCAAAAAAGACCGATTTTTCTTAAATAGTGGCTTATTTATGACTCCAAATGGAGGCAATTACAAAGCTGAATTTGATTCTGTGGGTGTAGCGAAGGTCAAATATCGCATGAGAAATTATGAGATACCTTTTAACCTAAAATACATGTCTAAGCCAAGAGGCATGAAGCAAAAATTACGTATTTATGGTTTAGCAGGTTTAACTCCGTCGCTAATGTTGCGTTCTCGTTATGATATGGAAGAAGCTGGAATTGATAATGAGAAAGCAAAGAAATTTACTAAGCCAATACAAGCTTTTATTAGCTGGGGGGGAGGTATTGAATACGCTTTAGGAGAAAATACTTCTTTCTTTACTAGTTTATATCTGAGTAATGGTTTAATAAAGGCTGTTAATGATGCCAATGATAGGGCATTCAATGCAGCTAATTTTGGATTTAGAACAGGTATTTTCTTTTAAAAATTACCTCCATTATGAAAAGAAGACCTGAAAATCAGGCACTTATTTTGATGTTCTATATATAGCAATAGGCGTGAAATAATAAGGGGAAATAGCAAATTTCCTCATTATTTCACGCTTTTTTATTGTTAGTTGGCGAACTATTTGAAAAGGCTTAGTGTATTATGTACAATAAGCCTTTGATTGGACTGATTTTGAATAATAATTTGCTGTTGATCAATAAAGCAACAGCATAGAAATTACTTGACTATTAAAATATACAATAATGAAGATTGCTATTGCCCAACAAAATTACCACATCGGTAACTTCGAAGCGAATTTTGAAAATATCCGTAAAGGTATTCAACAGGCAAAAGAACAGGGTGCAGATATAGTCGTTTTTGGCGAGTTGGCAGTTTGTGGTTATCCTCCGAGAGATTTTTTGGAGTTTGAAGACTTTATTAATAAGTCTTTGGAGGTCATTGAAAAAATTAAACAGGAGAGTGAGGGGATAGCAGTTGTAGTGGGTGCGCCAACAATAAACCCTGTTCCAGAAGGAAAGGATTTATTCAATTCAGCTTATTTTATTGCTGATGGAAAAATTATCCATAAAGCACATAAAGCTCTTTTGCCCACCTATGATATTTTTGATGAGTACCGCTATTTTGAGCCAGTAACCACCTTTGAAGTTGTCCAGTATCAAGGAAAAAAGATTGCATTGACCGTATGTGAAGACATTTGGAATATTGGGAATGAAAATCCGCTCTATAAAATTTGTCCAATGGATGAATTGATTAAGCAGGAGCCAGATTTTATGATTAATATATCAGCTTCGCCTTTCGATTATAATCATGCTAAGGATAGGATAGATGTGATTCGGGCAAATGTAGATCGTTATGGTTTACCTATATTTTATGTCAACAATGTAGGCGCACAAACAGAGGTGATTTTTGATGGTGGGTCGATTGTCATGAATGATGATGGAAAAGTAGTGCAAGAATTGCCTTATTTTGAAGAAGCTTTAGCGACTTTTGAAGTGGAAGAGTTGATTAATAGTAAAGGGAAATTAGAAAAAGATATAGAACAGGCAAAAGATAAAATGAACCTGATTTATGAAGGGCTTTTACTAGGAATTAGAGATTACTTTGGAAAATTGGGTTTCAAGAAAGCAATTTTAGGTTTGTCTGGTGGGGTAGATTCAGCCATTACCCTAGTTCTTGCTGCTCATGCCCTAGGAAGTGAAAATGTTAGAGCAGTACTGATGCCCTCGCAATATTCTTCAGATCATTCCATTGATGATTCCATCAAATTAGTCGAAAATCTAGGCTGTTCACATGATATTATCCCTATTCAAAATCCTTATGAAGCATTTTTGAAAACCTTAGCCCCACAATTTGAAGGAACAAGCTTCAATGTGACAGAGGAAAATATACAAGCTCGATCCAGAGGAGTTATTTTAATGGCTTTATCCAATAAGTTCGGCTATATTTTGTTGAATACTTCTAATAAGAGTGAGGCGGCAGTTGGTTATGGTACTTTGTATGGAGATATGGCAGGTGGTTTGTCTGTTATTGGAGATTTGTATAAGACAGAGGTATATGGCTTGTGTGACTACATCAATAGAAATGGAGAGGTGATTCCCAAGCATATTTTGACCAAAGCTCCATCAGCCGAATTGCGCCCCAATCAAAAGGATAGTGATTCCTTACCAGATTATGCAGATTTGGATGAAGTCCTTTTTCAATATATTGAACAACGTAAAGGACCTAAAGAAATCATTGCAATGGGTTTTGATAAAGCCTTAGTAGACCGTACCCTGCGTTTGGTCAATATTAATGAGTATAAGCGTTATCAAACTCCACCAATGTTGCGAGTATCGCCTAAAGCTTTTGGTATGGGACGTAGAATGCCGATTGTTGGAAAATATCTGAGCTAATTAGTAGTTTAGTAGATATTAGCCCTTATTCTTTCACTATTCTTTAACACAAAATTATTCTATAAATCATATTTTCTGCCTAAATTCGCAGATAACCAATACTTCATTTTATGCCA
>JAHDFT010000299.1 GCA_020628015.1 Bacteroidota bacterium | reverse complement strand
GGACAAGAAATATCACAGTTGTTGGACAAGGCGTGCCTTGTCTCTACTTTGTTGGGTATTTATGCATCAGTACTCATATTTTTCCGTAAATTTGAGGGTTTAAGATGGCTGATATAAACTGTTGCCTTAATGGATGAACCGTTTATGGGGCTTTCGTTGTTATTATACTTTGTTGGTTAATTCATTAAGTAGCAATATGCAAAATACTCTATACATTATACTTGTCTTTCTTTGTTGCCTTGCTTTTAAGGTGGAGGTGCAAGCACAATCCAGCACGATTCCTTATACTTTTAGTCATTATACAGCTGAATATACTGATTTGACCGAGCCTATATCGGTGAATCAGGGTTTTACTTGGGATGATCCGGCCTTTAGCATTCCCATTGGTTTTACCTTTCAGTATTTTGATCGTATTATTGACACCATTTATATTGATAGTTGGTTTAGTGTGGTTGCTTTGGCGATAGATGATGATCAGGAAGGTACTGATCCCGTTTTGTTTGCTTATGGGGCGGACATTATTGATCGGGGTGCGGATAGTATTAACTGGGAGGGCAAGCCGAATTCTTTGTCACCTATTTCTTATCAATTAGAAGGGGAAATAGGAAGCCGTATTTTGAAGATCGAGTGGAAAAATGCGGGCTTTTTTGGGGACTTGAATACCAATAAGGAATTGAATGATTATGTGAATTTTCAGGTCTGGCTGTATGAGGTGAGTAATGTGGTTGAATTGCATTTTGGTCCACATGAAATTAGTGATCCTGTACTTGCTTTTGAGAATATAGGTGGCCCTTATATTGGGCTTTTACCAGAGTTTAATTATTGGTATGATACAGTAACTGAAGATGGCTTGTGGTTAGAGGGTGATCCTGCTGCACCACAAACGACGGAGCGCAATACTTTGGTGTATTTGGATGGGGCGATTCCCAATGGAATGGTTTATCAATTTACCCCATCAATAGGTACAGGAGTTGAGGAGCCAATAAACCGCCTTGATCCAGCCTTACAGGTGCAGTTGTATCCCAATCCAGCAAAGGATCAATTGCAAATTATAATGCCTCAAAAGGAGGATGTCAATCCTATTCAGGTGGAATTATTGAGTATATCTGGAAAAATACTACAATCTTTTGAGTTAAATAATACCCATACTATTTTAGATATTCGTAACTTACAAGGTGGTTTGTATCTCCTACAATTGACTAATGATTCGGGACAGCGTAGTTATGAGCGTTTTATTGTTGAATAGGCTCAGTCAACTATGTATATTGCCTATTTTTATTGCTCAATCTGCCCTAATACCATAATGATTCTTTAAGGTAAGCAAAAACTTTTAATCAAACACATGATTACATTTGTCATCAACCTACATCCCAATATTCACAGCCTAACCCTTGCCGAACCGCTATTGTACGATCTGCGGAAAGATGGAAAGCTGCATGTCATCTTTGACAATATCAATGATATTAGTCAACGATTGGAACAGGCGACGATAGAGGTGAAAAAACGATTGGATCGTTCTCGCTATATGCAATGGCAGGCGATCTTTTTGGTAGATATTGACCCCTATCAAAGCTCTCCTTTCAAGGATAGTCTTTCGGCAAAGATGTTATTGATTCGGAAGTTGTTTTTGGAGAATAAATTACTCCCCAATAAACCTAGCCAGCTCTATTTATTGGCAACTGATCATGTGAATAAGGATGATGCTATTCCTGCGATTGAAACAAGCCCTGCCTATCGAGATAGTTGGGAATTGGATACGAAGGGATTTATTTTGGATGACAATAATTTCTTTGTTTCTACGAATGACATTCGCATACTAGATAATATCTGGCGCAGTCATATTCGCATTGATAATCGAACCATTGTGAGCGAGGGTTTTGACCGTCTACCAGTAGAATTGAAGGAGAAGGTTAATGAAGCCATTCGCAAGATTAGTGCAAAGGTGGAAGAAATGCTACATCCCGACCGCATTAGCTTTGAAGATTATGCTTTGAATGATAATATCAATTATGTGGATGTTCCCCTCCTCAATGCCATTAAAAAAGAATTTTACAACCGATTAGCCAATATTAAAAAAGATCCCTCTCGATACCACGATTTTTCCCCTGCAACAACGCTGCGTACCAGCATTGCAGAACATGTCGGGATCTACGCCATTGAGAATAAATATACCTACCGTCTGCTTAGGATTCCAATGCACTACCAACATACTGAAGTTTTCCAAAGATTTTTGGTTAAAATTGGTGTCCTCATTTCCCTTATCGCCAATCAGGAAATATTGGTGAGTAGCTTGCCAAAAGAACGCAATCACACCGTTAAGATGAAGTTGGACGAGCGGCATATTGGAAAGGTCATGCTGGCTTCTATCGAACACATGCATAATGTAGAGCGACGCTTGCAAAATCGTTTAGACAATCCTTTGCCTTTTACTTTATCTTTTAGAGAGGGAGACAATTGTGGCTGTACCGAAAGCCTGAATGTCAAACAGCCAGAGGAGATTGATTTTGGTTTTATGCGTTATAATGGTGACCTAAAGAAATGGCGCAATTGGAATGAAAAAGTAGCGGAGGATTTGCGAGAATATCGCAAGCAGGCACAAAGAAAAATGCAATCTTGTATTTCGCAAATGTATCGGCATCAATCGCTGGTGAGTGATAAGGAAATTACGAATATACATGATACGATAGAGGATTTAAAGCTCAAAAAGGATGATTTACAAAGACAGGTAAAGCATGAGTTTTTGGTCAATAAAGCAGACATCAATTGGGATGCGTATCGCCTAGAAACAGAGGTCGATTTAAAGCCTCGATTGGTGTGCCGACCTAGTAGTAGTGAGTTGTTTTATCTGGTGGCTTTCTTTACTTTGGTCATTAGCGTTCCTTTCCTCAAATTTTTCTATCCCAATGAATGGGGTTTAGAGGTTTTCTACTATGCTGGTATACTTGTTTTGGCTTTGTTGATGTGTACCCTCGCTTTCTTTTTAGCCAAACGAAATTGGACAAGGCATGTTGAAGAAATCATGTTGGATGTCAGTAAGAACGCAAGGGATAAGCGCAATGCGATTAATGAGGAGTTTGAGCGACAAAAAGCCTATTTGGATTCCCTTTGTCGATTGAATGTGGTGCGTTTGAATTATGAGGAAGCTTTGGCTGTTCGGGAAAAGCTGAATACGGAGAATATGTTGATTGATCATCATCGACAAAAACTCACCGCACATCGAGAGAATGCCACGAATTTAGCGGTCTTACTTGGTTCGGATGCGGATAATGTAACGGCGATTCCTGTGGATGAAAGGGAGGTGACTGATCCTGTTGTCACCAAACCGATTCATCAAAACAATATCTATGCTCCTGTGGCGTATATTCCTAAGAAAAATGCGGATACTGCCCACCTTCCTAGAAGAAATTTTAATGTAGAAAGTCCTATTGGTTATTTTATTGAGGATATAGAATTTGCCAAAGACAATATTTACACTAATGAAGGTAAATTTTAGAGGATAGCTGATGTATGATAAATCCTATATCAGTCCTATCCTATTTCCATCATCCAATTTTGACACTTCCAAACAGCGCAAGAATCAATCATAATGCAAGAAAAGCTTATACTACTCATATTACTCATTGCTTGGATCGCAGGCGTATTCATTATTTTACTAATTGGCAATCAACGTAAAGGCTATCGTTATCGGCAATATTGGTGTCCTTTTATGGCCATTATACTCACCGCTTTAGGGATATTCTGCTATTATCGTTACCTATTGACCAATATGGGCATACTGGCAGATGACTGGCGACCCTTAAAGCTATTTTTAGATTATGTAGAGATTGCCTACAGCCTTTATATCATTAGTATTTTTGCGATTATTAAAATAGTGGTGAATGAAGGTAGTCGTATTGCCCTAAAAAAGGGAGAGGCTCCAAAGGAAATTTCCTCGCTTTCTTTTGCTTATAAAATAGGAGAGTATAAGGATGTGGTGATTAAAAAGGGTTGGGTCTTTCCAGGCTTGTTCTTGCGTTATTTGTGTTGGATTGTGGCTTTTGTATTGGTGGCTTTATTGGCTTATAAAGTCATTGTCATGTATCAGGATCGCTTTGTGGATGCTTATTCGGAGTTATTTAGGATACCTGTTTTCACCACCTTTACTCTATTTATTCTCCTAGAATCTTACTGGTATTTACAACATGATAAATTTGAAGATCAACCTGAATTGGTACAAGCGGAGGAAGAAGAAAAAGTTGAACCTAAGAATTACTACAATCTATGGGAAGAATATCAAAAAATCTGGTATGATCATTTGTCCTTAGCTTGGTTTTTCCAAACAGCTAAGGAAGAGCCTGTTCGACCAGATAAACTAGAAATTGCACAGGCAAGAATTTTACAAAATGCGGGTTATGATTTGACCCTAACTGATTATAATATTATTGAAAACCTCCACCATCGCAATGATTTATTGATAGATGATGTGGTAGCAGATGAAATTGCCCCTATTTTATTCAATACTTTCCTTAGACGCTTGATGGATGGAGAAAATATATTGATTTTAACGCCAAAAAGAAGCTATAAAGATGCTGCTTATCATCAAGAAGTCTTAAAATGGGTCGATGATTGGTTGTTTAAATTGACAGGTAATCGAGCTTTCTTTAAGGTGAAGATTTTTAGTAAGGTGAGTGATGTAGAATTGGTGGAACGCATTATTATTAGCTCGGCAGATGATTTGCTAGAACGTAATATTGTCAATAATAAGTGGTTCATTAATCTCAAAACCATCCTTTATTTAAGTGGAGAAGAATTGTTCTCTGAAGTCCTGACTTCCAATAAGAAATTAATGACCATTTTGAGGAAACAATACAAGGAAATACAATGTATTGTCTTATCCAATTATCGCTCGGCACTTAAAGAGGCAGTAGCGCAGAATTTGAATATTGGTAAAGGTTTACAAGAGCAAAGAATCATTCATCAAGTACCAGAAAACTCTTATACGCTTTTTTGGAAGCTTGAAGGTTTAAACCTATTCCAACACAAAGTATTTTCTGGTTTTGTGGGTAAAGATTTAGGTCCAGAATCCGTCTTATCTTTATTGGCAAGAAGGGATCAAATGCCGAATATCAATATCGTTGGTCAAGAACGCCTGCCCTGGATGGATAATTTACTAGATATTGACAATAATAAAAACAGTCTAAATAGCAAGCCCGTCGCTGCTCGTAGCCTGACGGATAAGGCAACGAGGGAGGTGATTAGTAAGGAGGTGACTTTCTTGATGGGTAAAAAAGAGAATGGGGTTATTTTCGCTAGAGATACAGATAATAATGCCATTTCTACGCTTAAAAAGTGGCAAAATTATGTGGGGAATCATGCTTTAATTCATGTCATTAGCCCTGCTTATTTATTGCGAGATTATTTTATTGATAATGCCGAGTATTTTTATGAGGCACAGCTTTATCCTTTCTCGTCTAATAGCTCCGTCAGTCGCTTTGAGGTGGCACGTACTTTATTGGAGATGTTGGTAAGTAAAGAATATTCCGAAAGGGAGATTTTAGAGGAATTGGTATGGGTTTACCCCAATGCTACCTTTGTCAAACAAGAATTACACAAGCTTTTCCGTTTGGCTTTTAGTATCGACATTATTGCCATGAACTACATACAGGTCAAACCTGTTTATGATTTTGACAAACAGAGTGGCAATTTCCGAGAAATCACCAATTTCCGTTTACTCCCACAAATCAAGGACAATATCGCCCTCAACTTCTTGAAGGATGTGCAAATTGTCGATAAATCGGGCAATTTATTGAAGGTGATCGCCTATGATATGCTGTTCCAAAATTATTTACCTCGACAATTCCATGCATTCAATGGTAAGTCTTATCAAATCATTGGCTTTGATCGTCAAAATAATAAGCTAAGAACAGATGAACGCAGCGCACAAAAAGGCCTTCAATATCGTCCAGATGTAGAGGTCGTTTTGTATTCGTTGGATCAACCTTTGAGTGATGCTCATAAAAAGAATTTGAGTGATCGTTTTAGTCTGGAATTGTGTGAGGGTAAGTTTGATGTGATTACCAAGGGCTATTTCTCCTTTAGCAAAGGCATTAGTCTAAAAGCGAATGATTATACCTATACCAATATTAGCCAAGCAGAGGTGCCGATTAGAAAATACCAGCTTGGAAGAATGGCGGTCATGACGCTCTATATGGATCAACGAGAGGATGCGGCTAAGGTGACTGCAACTTTGAGCGTCTTATTGAATGAAGTCTTGCAATCACTATTCCCAGAGACGCATCAATATGTTATCGTGACTGCCTTGATCAATGAATTGGTATTTGAGGGAGATTTCAAAAAACTCTTCCCTATTATTGGCGTTCATAAAAGGGAGGCGGAAGTACAGCAAGGTATTGTGCAGCTTTGCATCCTAGAGGATACGCATCAGGATATGGGTATTGTCCAAAGTATTGTGGATCGTTGGCAGGAAGTCTTACAAATTGCAGATGATTATGTGATTTGGTTGATTGATAATAGTAAAAATATTCAATCGGGCAAGAAGGGTTCAAAGGGCCGCTCTGTTTTCCGCAAGCAAAAATTTAAAAAGGATGCTTTCTTGAAGTATGGCTTGGATAAAATGCCTGAATTCTTTGATTTGGAAGGTACTTCAAGGGTCTTGCGTCATTTATTGGGCAGGAATTATTTGACTACGCAGCGGAAGACGTTTTATAAGAAATAATGAATTGAATTGAGTAAATAAACAGTAAATATGATGAACCGATTAATCGTTAGTTTATGTTTTTGGAGCCTACTTTTAATGAGTTGTGGCTCTGGAACTAATAATGAGCCAAACGATAGTGCAAGTGCAGCTAAAACTCCAAACAAAACTGCTACCAGCCAAAAAGTAAATTTAAGTCCAGCCCTCCAAGCAATTCAAGCGGAGGGGAAATTGTGGGGTGATGATAAGGTATTTGACCAAAAAGCGAAGGGCTACATCGTCGTTTACGCCCCTAGATTGGATGATCCTTATTATTTTGATCACCAACTCCACATCGCAGGCATGTACACTTATTTTGAAGCAGAAAAAGGGGAAAAAGTCGAGACCATTTTAATTGGTAAGGATGATAAAGCCATTTTTGATGACTTTATCGAAACAACCAAAAGCCAACATCCCGATATTTTTAAGGCTTTGACTTT
>JAHDFT010000298.1 GCA_020628015.1 Bacteroidota bacterium | reverse complement strand
ATTTAAGTACAACTTATATTTCAACAAAAAACTACACTCTTTGATTAAAAAACAAACTGGTATAGGTATTGTTATAATTCAAAACAAAATATACCCCAATGATTATCAATTATTTAATTCCGAAACATAAGCCGCTTGATGAGCTGCAATTAGTAAGAGCCAAAGTCATCATTTACTTATTGGGTGCTACACCTATACTTGCGCTATTCTCCGATTTGGTTAACCATTTATCTCAAGCCCAATCTATTTTCCCTTGTACTCCACTCATTATACTATGTATTGTATTGCTTATAGTATTTAAGTACACAGGTTCCTTTAATTTTGTCGGTAATGCTGCTGCTGCTGGGCTTTATACAATTTTAACTTACTTAAGTCTATATACAGGAGGAATTTTTTCTGCCGATACACTAGGCTTATTCATTGTTCCTTTAACCGCATTTACCCTAGTTGATAAAAAGTCAGCCTTATTTTGGATGATTGCTGTATTGGGATGGAAAATTTATTTGCTTAGTTTAGTTAATACACCAGAAGCTATTAATTATTATAGAGAACAAACACTACAGTATCCTACTTATTATTATCTAATAGTTGCTCTAACATTAATGCTATTTGTCATTGGCTGCTTTTCTATCTTTTATGCTCAAAATCAACAACTAATCCTACAACTCCACAGACAAAAACAGCAATTGGCAGAGAATAACCAGAAATTGGCACAAAAAAATCAACAATTAGAGGCAATTCAAGAAGAATTGGAGCGTAGTAATGAAGAACTAGAACAATACGCCCATGTCACCTCACACGACCTCAAACAACCGCTTCGCAATATCAACAGCTTTACTCAATTACTTCAAAAATACTTGATCAAAAAAAATTGGATAGATGCTACTAGCACAGAATACCTCAACTTCATTAACTATGGCACTAAAAGTATGACCAAATTGGTCTATGATTTATTGAATTATGCCAAATTAAAAACAGATAAAAACTTTCATTTTGTGGAAATGAATTTAAATGACCTGCTACAACAAGTCAAAATGAATATTAAAAATGATTTAGATCAAGAAATAGTGAAAATAAAAAGTGATCCCTTACCTACTGTACCTGTGATCCCGACTAAGATCAATCAGATTTTTCAAAATATCATTACCAATGCCATTAAATTTAGAAAAAAAGACCAAGCTGCTATTATACAAATCCATGCTAAAGAGGAAGTCAATCATTGGTTAATCAGCATTCAAGATAATGGAATCGGTATCGAAAAACACAATTTAAATAAAATATTTAAACCCTTTAAAAAATTACATGGAGAGAGCGAATATGCGGGTTCTGGAATAGGCTTGGCAACTTGCAAAAGAATTGTTACCTTACATGATGGGAAAATTTGGGCAGACTCACAAATCGGTGTGGGAACTACATTTTATTTTACGCTTAGTAAAAAACGGCCTTCTAAAATAGAAAATCAAGCTACTACAAGGAATAATACATTTTCAAATAAGTAATTATTTTCCCTTACCTACAGCAAAACAAAATACATCACTCCTCCTCCAATTTCATCCAATCCAATAAAACAGGATCATCCGTTAAATCGGTAATATGTTGAAAAGCTTTAAAGCAAGACTCCTTCTGAACAACCGTTTTAACCAAAGTCAATTGTTTCAAGAAATTAAACAGCTCTGTATACAAAGGATCTAGTAAATTATGTTGCTTAAAAAAGTTTTGCTTGCGTTGAACCATATTGCCGAAAGCCTTATTTTTCCCCATTTCATAGAGACAAATAAGGTGATAAATATGGAAAATCAATGCATGTTTGAGTAATTTATCCACCAATCGAATAGCAATCAAACACCATTCAGCAGCTAAAGCATAATTCTTTGATACTAAAGCCGATAATATGGGATATTTATAGCTCATAAATAAGACCATTGGCGGAATTTGGTCAGTCCCATTGATGGCTTCAATTTTTTCATTATAAGTCTCAAAATATTGAATACAATCTTTATACTTTTTATGAAAAAAAGCATGAACACATTTCAATTGATAATAGGTACAGAGGTGAAAGGATTGTTCTCTAAGTGCGGTAATATGATAGGTTTTGACCGCCTGTTCTAAAGCCTCCATTTCCTCTAAAAAGGCAGCTTCTTTTCCTTCAACTAATAAAGACTGAATATATAATTTATTATAATCCAAATAAGCCCAAAAATTATTACTTACCTGTTCAGGATTAGATTGATAATGTTGTACAATCTGCTTTAAACTCTCATTTCGGAGCGCAATATCTCTGTTTTGCACACTCAACAAATAATTGACCGTATGCTTTAAAATATAAGTCTCAAAATAAGGATATTGAATATCTTGTGCTAAAATAGATTTATCATGATTAGGTATTTTTTCATGATCCATCGGACTCAAATTCCGCTTATAATACACTTCTATCATCAAACGTCGATAATCATTGTATTCCAGTAAGGTCTTCAATGCCTTATCCGATTGGTCAATTTTATCTAAATGCCCATTGATTTCATCCGCATTAATTTTGATCGTAGCTCCAGGCGGATTAATGGCATAAAACAAGATTTCCAAATTAGGATAACGATCCTGTGCTAATATTTTCTCCATTTTCCGTATCTCCTTATTGAAATGCTTATATAAACCCTTTCGTCGGAATAGATCTGCATTTCGATAACTCTCATAAAAACCAGTTGGATCAAACTTCTTGGTATGAAAAGTCCGTAAAGTTTGTAGCAGTTTCTTGTACAAATAATCCTTAATCGCCCTATAATTCCCCTTATATCCAATTTCCTTCATATGATTGGCGGCCTCTGCTTCCTTATAATGGCTTGCTTGATCCAAATAGTCAAACAAATCCATATAGCCTGTATTCCCTTCCTTATAAGACTTACTTAACTTAAAATGTCTTTTCTCTGCCTTTGTTAGACTCTTAACCAAATCAAATAGCATATCTAATAATTAACCCAAATAACAAGCACTTTGCAGACAATCGTATTGAATACCTAATGCATTTCTGAAACTGTTTCAAGATAGCTATTTTTATTTAGTATAAAACATAGATTTGCTTATTAATTATACATAAACTTTTTGAGGAAAATCGTTTAGAATTGCACAAAAAATGCAATTGTAATTATAGTAATAAACATCCAACTATATAGCCATATCTTTGGGGTTCATTTTCACATTACTTATACAGTTATTTTAACTGGCAGGTTTAGGCAAAATATCTGTTCCCATTTTATTCGGTCTACTTGCCATAGTTTGTTCCTCCAGATAGGCAGCTATACTTTGCTTACTTGTAATAGCCTTTAGGGTAAAAATAAAATCTGTCCCTCCCAATTCATTCGCCTCAAAGGAAATATCTCCACAATGCATCTTTACAATTTTCATACAGATTGCCAAACCAATACCTGTACCACTTTTATGCACATTAATTCGCTGGAAAGCAGTAAAGACCTTCTTTTTATAGGCAGGATCAATGCCCTCTCCATTATCACTAACAACAAATCGCCAATGATCCTTCTGATAACTACTCGAAATACGAATGTAAGGAGGCGCATCCGAACGATACTTAATCGCATTACCAATCAAATTTTGAAAAAGTTGTATAATCGCTGTTTCATTAGCTTTAATTTTGGGTAGAACGTCCCATTCAATTACTGCTTTATTCAACTCTATTTCTTTACTCAAATTAGTTTGAACCAACTCCATTAATTCATTCAAATCTACCGATTCATAATTGGCTTCCACCTTATCAATTTTTGAATATTCTAAAGTATTGCAAATCAGATTATGCAAATGTTTGGCAGAACCAACAATATGTTCAAAATACTGCCTTTGTTTACTGCTTATTTTTTTGTGAAAACTACGCTCTAAGAGCTGACTAAAACTAATAATAGATCGAACAGGTGTTTTCAAATCATGGGAAGCAATATAAGTGAATTCTTCTAGCTCTTTATAAGCCATTTCCAATTGACTGTAATTACTCAACAATAACTCATTTTGCGCTTTTACTTTATCATTAATCCGCAACATTTCCTCATTAGAAGTCTCTAACTCTTGGATGCTGATATTCAAATAATTTTGGGTAATCTCTTTATTCCGTTCTACCCGTTTCAATTGAAATTTCACCCTATTGAGTTCTGTTTCACATGACTGAATAATTTTATCAAATAACTTTCGTCCAGCATCACTTAACTGTTCCGTTGCTAGAAAATCTTCAATTAATACTGCTCTTACGCTCATAATTATTAAAATCTCGTTGTTGGATTGACCAACTAATTAAATACTTAATTCTTTAGGATTTAGCAAAAACAGCAATTTGGGTGAATAGGCTGATTGGAATTCCATTCCAGGCTCAAACCTCTACTGTTTTCAAGCCGATTAAAGCACAAGTCGAATTATGAAAATCAAATCCATCATCCAAACGATTACCAAATTCACCATAAGATAAAAAACCAACCATAGGCGCATTCCATTGATCATAAATCCCCTTGATCTCATCGTTTAGCATTGGTCCGAAGGCAGTAAAACGAGCAGCACAGGAAACCAAAATCGCTGCATCAATATCTGGGGTCATTTCCGAAAATTGTTTAAACTCATTAACCGTTTGTTCTACTTCTTCAAAAGAGGGACAATTACAAAATCGAAACATATCTCCTGTCTTGACTCCTCCTGCCAAAATGAGGGTCTTATCCGTTTCATCATAAGAAATAATGGATCGCAGGGACTTTGCCCCATTATCATTAGCAATTTCTAAAGGATGTTGTCCAGGTAAATAATAGGTATCTTTACCATCATAACGCTTTTGAATCTTACCAAAATAGGTAATAAATACGTCTAGCGCAGGTTTATAATCTATTTCATAAATGATATTTCCGACTGCCCTAGTAATCTTATTGCGTTTTCCAAGCCCCATCCAACCACTAACAGCCTGTCCATGAATCTTGATATGATCTTGATCAATGACCAGCCCAACGACTCCATCTTCTATAATCGCATCAATGGTAAAACATACATTGCGTTCAAATTTCAAATTATCACCAGCCAAACCACCATAAATTGGTGTTGCAGGATTCAAACAGTCCTTTAAACCATCAATGATTTGCTCTGCATCACGCAATAAACCACTAGCAAAAATAATAATCGCTGGATCATCAAAAATTTCACTCATGCTCCTACCCAATCTATGACTCACCGCCAGCTCATTCTCCTCCGCAAAAACAGTAGAGACAATTTGAAAATGATGGTAGGGAATATCTAATAACATACTTACAATAGAATCATGCACCAAATCATCATTAACAATCTCTCCTGCCGTAGAACAACCAATCAACTGAATTTGATGACTTTTAAATAATTGACTAAGGGCTGATAGGTCATAACTAGGACTACAAAAAACAATCGCTAAAGTAGGTTTAAATTGCTCAGAAAATACACTTTCTAATTGTTGCGTTAAATCTTTAATATTTGCACTCTGTAAGGTTCTCGAATTCATTAATTTATATTTAGGGATGATACAACTAAATAACTAACTAATAATCAATTATTTAGTTATAGATATTTTACTACTATCTCTTACGACACCCTAAACATAAAGATTCAAAAACATGAAATATTTAATAAATATAACTGGCTAATATTCAAATAAAATGGTCTTTATTCCAAATATCGTTCAAACGCCTACTTCTCCCTAGCTCATCTTTCTAATCGTATTCCTACCCAATTGATACATATGCACCTCATCAGGGCCATCTGCAATCCGAATCGACCGAGCATACAACCAAAACATAGACAAAGGCGTATCCTGACTCACCCCCATTCCACCATGTATCTGAATCGCTCGATCCACCACCTTACAAGTCATCGAAGGCACCACGATTTTAATCATCGCAATCAAATCCTTAGCTTCCTTGATCCCAAATTTGTCTATTTTATCCGCCGCTGCCAAAGTCAATAAGCGAGCCTGCTCAATTTCACACCTCGACCGAGCAATCTCCTGACGAATACTACTGTAGCTCGACACCTCCTTACCAAAAGTCGTCCGCTGCACCACCCTTTGACACATCAACTCCAAAGCCCGTTCCGCAGCTCCGATAAGACGCATACAATGGTGAATCCGTCCTGGTCCCAATCGCCCCTGAGCAATTTGGAAGCCACTCCCCTCCCCTACTAGCAAATGACTCGCTGGTACTCGCACATCCTTCAATTCAATTTCCGCATGTCCTTCTGGTGATTCAATCGTCCCAAACACCCGTAATGGACGCACAATACGCACACCAGGCGTATCTACTGGCACAATAATCATACTCTGCTGCACATGTCGTGGCGCATCTGGATCTGTCTTCCCCATCACAATATACACCTTCGTATGCGGATGCATCGCCCCCGTAGACCACCATTTCCGCCCATTAATCACATACTCCTCCCCATCTCGCACAATCGAAGTCTCAATATTCGTCGCATCCGAAGAAGCCACACGAGGCTCGGTCATCAAAAAAGCCGAGCGTATTTTCCCCTCCATCAAAGGAGTCAACCACTTTTCCTGCTGTTCAGGCGTACCAAACTTCGCCAAAACCTCCATATTCCCCGTATCAGGTGCCGAGCAATTAAAGACCTGTGAAGCCCAAACCACCTTCCCCATAATCGCCGCCAATGGCGCATACTCCAAATTACTCAGCCCTGGACTAAAGTCCCCATATTCATGCGGCAAAAACAAATTCCACAAACCAGCCTCCTTAGCCAAGTCCTTCAAGCGTTCCAAATCAGGATACACCTGCCAAGGGTTATCATGTGTAAATTCTATATACTCCTTCTCGATGGGGTAAATATGCTCCTCCATAAATGCCTGCACCTTTTCTTGCAGGGCTTTGGAACGGTCTGTATATTCAAAATTCATAAGGTTGTATTTTATTTATTGGTGGCGAAGTTTTGGTTCAATCAATCAATATGACACACACAAAGGTAATATCCTAATGCTAAAGTTTCAAGTCTTAGGCAGTTTAGTGGAAAGGTTGATGTATGGGCGGATTCCTGTATGGGTGGAAACGTATGGGCAGATTCCCGTATGGGCGGATTCCTGTATGGGCGGATTCCATATCCGCCCTCTTCTCTCCACCCTCTCAAACAAAAAATCAAGTAAATCCTTAAATCCTATAATCCTGATTCAACAATTGGGGCATTTTGAGGTACACAAATACCAAATAAACCCCTAATCAAACACTCATTCTTC
>JAHDFT010000297.1:5489-7269 GCA_020628015.1 Bacteroidota bacterium | reverse complement strand
AGTATAAAACCTTCATAATAAGGATTACACCTTCCCCCCAATATGTCATGCACTCTAATCAATTAGTTTATTGTAATTCTATAAAGTGCAATAATAAAAAGGGCAAATCGGAAGTTGATTTTTCAACTTTTGATTTGCCCTTTTTTCATTATGACATTTTTAAGACAATGATAAGTTATTCAAAAAACTTGGCATTTTTTTAGTGATACTGTAATAATGTGTGATAAAATATTAATTTTGTTCAGCTTTTGGGACATTTTATTAATAAAAACATATTAACAAACATTCGTTAGTGGATTGATTGTATGTATATTTCTCCCAGTACAACAATTGTATTTGGGTATATTTTTTGATTTATGCAAGAATAGTAAATATACATTATGCTATTTCTCTGATAATCAAAGCATAATAATGACTATACAACTAAAAAATCAACCATCTATACCAATCATAAAAACCACTTATTTATGCCAGATACCACTATAACTAATGCTATACAAATTACAGGAAAACAGACTTCGGCATATGCTGGAATACTGACTCCAGAAGCACTCAATTTTATAACAAAGTTGCAGCGCAAGTTTGGAAAAAAGCGATTAGAGCTATTAGCAGGTAGAAAAAAAAGACAAAAAGAATTAGATGAAGGAAAATTGTATGATTTTCTTCCAGAAACCAAAGATATTAGAGAGAGTAATTGGAAAGTGGCTCCCCTTCCAAAAGATTTACTTGATCGAAGAGTGGAAATAACAGGGCCTGTAGATCGAAAAATGATCATCAATGCATTGAACTCAGGTGCCAATATCTTCATGGCCGACTTCGAAGACTCCAATTCACCAAGTTGGACCAATAATCTGGATGGTCAAGTGAATTTAAGAGATGCAGTTCGAGGGACGATTGATTATTTCCATCCTAAAAAGAAAGTGACGTATAAACTCAATGATAAAGTAGCTACGCTAATGGTGCGTCCTCGTGGTTGGCATTTATTGGAGAAGCATGTATTAGTGGATGGTAAAGCCATGTCAGGTTCTTTATTCGATTTTGGACTTTACTTCTTCCACAATGCCAAAACGCTTGTTAACAAGGGTTCAGGTCCTTACTTCTACCTACCAAAACTAGAAAGCCACCTAGGAGCTAGACTTTGGAATGAGGTCTTCGTTTTTGCTCAAAAAGAATTGGGCATTCCTGTAGGCACCATCAAAGCAACTGTTCTATTAGAAACGATCTCTGCTGCCTTTGAAATGGATGAAATCCTTTATGAATTGAGAGATCATTCTGCTGGTTTGAACTGTGGCCGATGGGATTATATCTTCAGTTTTATCAAAAAATTCCGCAACTTACCTAATCGAGTGATGCCTAACCGCTCACAAGTAGGAATGACTACACATTGTATGCGTGCTTATTCTTTATTGGTGATCAAAACTTGCCATAAAAGAGGCGTTCATGCGATGGGCGGAATGGCTGCTCAAATTCCAATCAAAAACGATCAAATTGCTAATGCTAGAGCCATTGAAAAGGTGAAAGCAGATAAGATTCGGGAGGCAAAAGATGGGCATGACGGTACTTGGGTTGCTCACCCAGGTTTGGTAAAGATTGCTAAGGATGTTTTTGATGAATACATGCCTAAAGCCAATCAAATTCACAATAAACGAAGTGATGTCAATGTGGGTCAAGAAGATCTCCTCCGCCTACCTACTGGTACGATTACTGAAGCTGGACTCCGCCTCAATATCAATGTGGGTATTTTGTATATCGAATCTTGGTTGGTGGGTAATGGAGCTGC
>JAHDFT010000297.1:0-5389 GCA_020628015.1 Bacteroidota bacterium | reverse complement strand
AATGGATAAACAACAAAGAATCAATGCCCTTCTTGCTGAGTGGAAGACTGCTCGTTGGGAAGGGATTACAAGGCCTTATACTGCGGAAGAAGTAATCAATCTACGTGGTTCTTTTGATATGGATTATACAATAGCTACAATGGGTGCCAAAAGATTTTGGGATCTATTACACAGCGAACATTTTGTAGCTGGATTGGGTGCTTTAACGGGTAACCAAGCAGTACAACAAGTAACGGCTGGACTAAATGCCATTTACCTTTCTGGTTGGCAAGTAGCAGCAGATGCGAATTTGGCTGGTCAAATGTATCCAGATCAAAGTTTGTATCCAGCAGATAGCGTGCCTTCTGTAGTGAGAAGAATCAATAATGCATTGCGTCGAGCAGATCAGATTCAACATTTGACTGGTGATGGAGATACTCATTTTATGGCTCCTATTGTAGCAGATGCTGAAGCTGGTTTCGGTGGTAATTTGAATGCATTTGAATTGATGAAAGGTATGATTGAGGCGGGTGCTTCTGGGGTGCATTTTGAAGATCAATTGTCTTCGGCTAAGAAATGTGGTCACTTGGGTGGTAAAGTATTGGTACCAACGCAAGAAGCAATCAACAAGCTAGTTGCAGCTCGTTTGGCAGCAGATGTTTGTGGTGTACCGACTGTATTGGTCGCTCGTACTGATGCAAATGCTGCTAATTTATTGACTTCAGATATTGACGAAAGAGATCGCCCATTCTGTACTGGTGATCGTACTCACGAAGGATTTTTCAGAGTGAATAATGGCTTGGATCAGGCGATTTCAAGAGGTTTGGCCTATGCGCCTTATGCGGATCTGGTTTGGTGTGAAACAGGTAAGCCAGATTTGGCAGAAGCACAAGCTTTTGCAGATGCTATGCACGAGAAATTCCCAGGTAAATTATTAGCTTATAACTGTTCTCCTTCCTTCAATTGGAGTGCTAACTTGGATGAGAAAACCATGTTACACTTTAGAGAGAGTTTAGCGGATATGGGGTATAAATTCCAGTTCATCACCTTAGCAGGCTTCCACTCATTAAATACAGGCATGTATGAGTTGGCTAAGGCTTATAATGCTAGAGGTATGGCGGCTTATTCTAAGCTACAGGATCGTGAATTTTCTTATGAAAGTGAAGGTTATAAAGCGATTAAGCATCAAGCCTTTGTTGGTGCAAGATATTTTGATACCATTCAAAATGTGGTTACTTCTGGTAAAACATCTACTGCTGCTTTAGCAGGTTCTACTGAGGAAGAACAGTTTCATTAATTCCTTTTAACTTCCTATATTAATTTATTATATCAAGATGTAAGTATGGAGAATTAAGTGTCTAGTATTTCTAATTATTTTCCAATATCAAGCAGTACATTAGACTATAAATACAAATACACACTTTCTTTTCTGTACTTACCATCTTAATATAACTAAAAACAAAGAAGTATTACAACCGAAATAATCCCACCAATATACATCAAACATTATCCTACTATCAAATTAATATCCCTGCATACTGAAAATAAAATAATACCAATAGCATTGTTAAATGTATGCCTTCATTAACCAAATCTCGGTCTATTTCATAAAAAGTATAAGCCAACCAAAATGCAATGGGCATCAACATAATTCCAATAGGGGCCAAAATAAGTTCATAGACAAACACCAAGGATAAAAAACTCACTGATAGCATATACACAAAGATCGTTGTATATTTTCTTACTCGTACAATAATTTTGAGAAAATTCTTTTGAAATAAGGACAAACCAGCCATAATGATCACTAGTAAAAGAATACCCTTAGTAATAATCTCTAGTAAACTTGGCTTAAATGTACTTACTCCTATTGTCCAATTGAGGAAATGCTCTTGTAAGAATTGTAGTAATCCATCATTCCAAAAGAACCAAGTTCCTAATAGAAAATAAGGAATAAATACAGATGCAATGGCAATGACCCACTCTCGCCAATTGAAAATGCGAGTAATGGTAAGGCTAATGAGAAAAAAGAAGGTCATAATGATGGCAGGCATGTAAAATAGTGAAGCAATTCCTATGGCAAAACCTGCATCAAAGATTTTACCTATGCTATCGTCATTATAGCTACTGAGTATTTTATGTAAAGCAAATAACAGTAAAAAATTTGCCCAGAAAGGGGGAGCTAGGTAAAGGGATTGATTGAATAAGGCAATTAAAAACACTAGGCTGAGTGCGACTAAGCTATGTAAACTAGGAAAAAGTTTGTGCAATTCAATAATATAGTTCAATGCTACAGCCTGAATCAGTACCAAAGCAACGAATAAGACAGTCACCAATATAGGCATCTGTGCATGTATTAAGGCTAATAATTGCAAAAGCCAATTACTCAAAGGAGCAGAGGCTTCCCAAATTACTTCTGGTGTTGCTAGAAATAAATTAAGATTAACCAATATAAGGTAAAATAAAAGCACAATTAATGCAGAGGGTGTGGCAGACTTAAAAATTTTAATCATTATGCACTTTTTGTAAGGTAATTTCTTTTGGTGCCTAGGATTTGCTTTTCAATTGAATACTGGTGATCGCTTGATCAAACAGTCATAAAATGTAAAATTAAGATTATTGCTTTACTTTATTTTCCTTTTGTCTAAAAAAAGCATCAATTTTTCATTATTTCCCTTGAATGCTACAATGTTTTTATGATTATTGCATCTGCAGCACACCAATTCAATGATTTCAATTCAAATTTACTTCCCCACTTCACTTCCTTATGCTCTAGTAAATGAATCCTGCCACTAATCCAATGGCAACGAAACGGGATTAAACAAATTTGTTTGTCTCCATAATCATAAACCACTTCACTCAATTGTTCAAAAGGCTCCACAATAATTCCCAATTCTTCTTCAATTTCTCGGATAATACATTCCTTGGGCGTTTCCCCCTGCTTCACCTTTCCCCCTGGAAATTCCCATTGCCCTCCCCTATCCATAATTGGGCTGCGAAGTGCTGCCAAAATTGTGCCCTCTTTCTCAATTATAGCACAGCTTACTTGGATCATTGTTTGTAGTATTTGTAAGGATTTAAGCATTCATTTTTTCTATTGCCGATAATTAATGTAAATTTATGCAGGAAATTAGAAAAGCCAAATTGCAACTAAATCGAATCAAAGATAAAATATAAGGTAAATTCAACACATTATTTTTATCTTTAACGACTACTAACTATCCTATTTCACACACCTAAAAAACACTTTAATCATATGCTCCAGTTAGCAAGCATTATAGTACTTGGCATATTAGCTCAATGGCTCGCATGGAAATCAAGAGTGCCAGCCATCCTTCCTTTGATTATTATTGGGTTAATTGTTGGCCCTTTTGCAGCAGAATGGCTCGGTTTCAAGCTCATTCAACCTACCTTCGATCCAAATACAGGCGAGGGACTTTTCCCTAATCACAGTATTTCTTATTTCGTTTCTTTAGCGATTGGTATTATTCTTTTTGAAGGGGGATTAACTTTGAAAAGAGATGAAATTAAAGGGATTGGTAACGCCATTATCAAACTCATTACCGTAGGCTCACTTGTCACCTTCGTTTGTAGTGGCTTGGCTGCTCACTTTGTACTTGGACTGAATTACTACATATCCTTCCTTTTTGCAGGATTGATTATTGTAACTGGTCCAACGGTGATTTCTCCAATATTGCGTAATGTTCCATTAACTAAAAATATTTCTACTGTACTGAAATGGGAAGGTATTCTAATTGATCCCATTGGTGCATTGGTTGCCGTTTTGGTATTTGAATTTATCATTGCCACCTTGGGAGCTGGTGCCGAAGTTGGTCATGATGCTCATGGGGTTGTACATGGTGATCATGGTGGCGGTGGTGCTTTTACTGTTACTGCCATTACCAAATTCCTAGAAATATTATTTATTGGTTTAGGTCTAGGAATCAGTGCAGCTTTCCTTTTTGCTCAAATGTTGAAAAAACACCTTATTCCACACTATCTACTTAATGTATTTACACTTGCATTGGTATTAATGGTATTTGCAACTTCTGATTATTTAGCACATGAATCGGGCTTATTGACTGTAGTGGTGATGGGTATGGCTTTAGCCAATATGGACATTCCTAACTTCAGAGAAATTCTAGAATTTAAAGAAGCCATTACCATTTTACTGATTTCTATTCTATTCATTGTTCTCTCTGCCAATATGGAAATGTATCAGCTTAATATGTTGGGCATAGGTAGTTTGATTGTTTTTGCGATTGTCATTCTCATTGTCCGGCCCTTGGGTGTTTTTCTGAGTACTTATGGCTCTGATCTGTCTTTCCGAGAAAAATTATTTATTTCTTGGGTAGGTCCTAGAGGAATTGTAGCTGCTGGTATTGCTTCCCTTTTTGGTCTGCGTTTGACCGAAAGAAATATTCCTGATGCAGAAATGTTAACACCACTTGTCTTCCTGATTGTATTGGGTACGGTTGTCTTGAATGCGACAACTGCTCGTTTTGTAGCTAAATTACTGGGTGTAACCTTAGAAACATCTAATGGAATTGCAATCGTAGGAGCCAATCCAGCAGGTCGATTATTGGGTAAATACTTGAAAGATCACGGTCGCCATGTGGTGATGATTGATAACTCTAATACCAATATACAAGAAGCTAAGGAAATGGACTTAGAAACCTTCCAAGCCAACGTTTTTGATGATAGCAGTATAGAGGGTAATTTTGATTTACAAAATATTGGTTATTTGGTGGCAATCACAGGAAGTGATGAGGTCAACAATCATGTTTGTACTAATTATGGCAAAACACTAGGGGAAAATGGTAGTTACCGTTTGGTTTCTGAACAAGAAATGGAAAATCCAGAAACAATTGATGCACCTCATGCCCTATTCAGCCCTATTACGGACTATATCAACTTTAGTGAAGTGGCTAGAGATTATGGTCAAATTCATGAAATCGTATTAAAGGATGATGAACAATACACCAACCTATTGTCAGAAATGGATCAAGATAAAAATCGCATTCCTTTATTTATCAAATATAGTGCTTCAGGTAATTTAGATTTGATTAGCTGTCAACGCAGTACTCGAAGTATTGCGGAAGGTGATCAATTAGTTTATATGGGAAAAGAAATACTTGAAGAAAATGTCTAAAAATCACATTTGCAACACATGACAAATCACAAATCATCAACTAATTACAAACAAAACAAAAACACAATATAATAGACAATTGAATTTAATTGTGTTATTTTGTGATATCAACTTGTTTTAAATTTACATCATCAAACAAAGGGAAATAGTTTTTCTAAAACTTATTTTTCACTTGTTCCTTAGGAACAGTCAAAAAATAATTGTAGCATTTTGATTGATAAATTTAACCCTATACTTCGTTAAAAAGCCTCGCTGCGGCAC
>JAHDFT010000296.1:6219-7298 GCA_020628015.1 Bacteroidota bacterium | reverse complement strand
CTAATTTATTTCTAATCCATCACTTATCATTATTGATCACCTATTTCTTCTACATTATGACATGAATCAAAAAACCTTATGAAAAAACACCTTATAGCTCACAATGTACCCATCAAAACAGCTTTACAACAGCTCAATGAATTGGGGAGTCAGTTGACCTTATTTGTTCTCAATGAGGCTAAACAACTTGTGGGCACCTTAACCGATGGCGATATCCGAAGGGGTTTATTGAAGGATTTATCTATTCAAACGGAGGTGAGTGCTTTTATGCATCAACAATTCCGTTTTCTTCGACAACATCAATACGATTTGGATAAGATTGCTGCTTTTAGAAAGCAAAAAATCTATCTAGTCCCCTTATTAGATGAAAATAATCGCATCCTTCGTTTGATTGACCTCAGCCAAAAACGCTCCTTGATTCCAGCTGATGCGGTCATTATGGCTGGTGGACGAGGTACTCGATTAATGCCACTTACCGCCAATACCCCCAAACCACTCCTCGAAGTTGGTGGGCAACCAATCATTGAATACAATGTAGATCGTCTGAATTTGTTTGGCATTAATCGTTTGTATGTTTCAGTCAAATATCTAGGCGAGCAATTGGAAGCCTATTTTGGAGATGGGCATCAAAAGGATATGGAGATTCAATACATTTGGGAAAATCAGACATTAGGTACGATTGGTGCGGTTGGTTTAGTCGATGATTTTGCTCATCCGCATGTATTGGTTATGAATTCGGATTTATTGACCAATATCGACTTTGAACATTTTTACCAAGCGTTTACAGAACAGGAGGCAGATATGGCGGTGGCTACGATTCCTTATGAGGTGAAGGTTCCTTATGGGGTATTGGAAACTAATGGAGAAAGGGTCATCGGTTTGAAGGAGAAACCGACTTATACTTATTATTCTAATGCTGGTATTTACCTACTCAATAAAACTGCGATCCAACGGATTCCTAAAAATAGCTTTTTTAATGCGACTGATTTAATGGAGGCTTTGATGGAGGAGGGAAAAAAGGTAATTCATTATCCTATCTTGGGTTATTGGCTGGACATTGGGAAGCATGAGGATTTTAA
>JAHDFT010000296.1:0-6119 GCA_020628015.1 Bacteroidota bacterium | reverse complement strand
ATCCCAGCCAGAGCAGGCTCCAAAGGTATCCCTGGCAAAAACCGCAAACTACTAGGCGACAAACCACTCATTGCCCACTCCATCGAGCTTGCCCAATCGTTGACCAATCCTGAACACATCTGCATTTCTACAGATGATCCCAAAATCATCCAGATTAGTGAGGAATTAGGTGTTCCTGTTCCATTTGTTAGACCTGCCGAATTAGCAACAGATACGGCAAGTACAAATGATGTCATTCTACATGCGATTGATTTTTATGCACAAAAAGGAATTTTCTACGAAATCGTTGTATTATTGCAGCCAACTTCTCCATTTCGCCTACAACAGCATATTCAAGAAGCCTTAGCTCTATTTGAACCAGAGATAGATATGCTTGTATCTGTTTTTGAAACCAAATCCAATCCCTACTATGTGCTTTTTGAAGAACAGGCGGATGGCTGGCTACAGAAAAGCAAAACAGGTCAATTTACCAGACGACAAGATGTTCCCAAAGTCTATGAACTTAATGGCTCCATATATGTCATTAATGTAGCTGCTTTGAAAAAATATGGCTCGATGGCGAAATTTACCAAGCTCAAAAAATACATTATGGAACCAATTTATTCTATAGACTTGGACACTCCTTTGGACTGGTTAATTGCGGAGAATGTTTTCACTTATATACGTCAACAAGAATCATGAAAAAAGCACTAGTAACAGGCGCAGATGGTTTTATTGGTAGTCATCTTGTAGAATATTTATTGGATAAAGGCTATCAAGTAAGGGCTTTTGTGCTATATAATTCCTTTAATTCTTATGGTTGGATTGATAGTTTCCCGAAGGAAAAGCAGGAGCGAATAGAGATATTTTCGGGAGATGTGCGTGATCCTAATGGGATGCGTGTGGCAATGGAAGGTATGGATGTGGTTTTTCACCTCGCCGCCCTTATCGCCATACCCTACAGCTATCACTCCCCTGATAACTATGTAGATACGAATGTCAAAGGTACGCTAAATGTCTTGCAAGCCGCTCGATTGCTTGAAACGCCAAGAATATTGATTACCTCCACATCTGAGGTCTACGGAACTGCTCAATACATTCCCATAGATGAAAAGCATCCCTATCAAGGACAATCGCCTTATAGTGCGACCAAAATCGGTGCAGATCGTATGGCGGAGGCTTTTTATCGCTCTTTTGATTTGCCGATTAGTATTGTGCGTCCTTTTAATACTTATGGTCCTCGTCAATCTGCACGGGCGGTTATTCCGACTATTATTACCCAGTTGCTTAATGGAGTGACAGAAATCAAACTAGGAGATTTAAAACCGACTAGAGACTTTGTATATGTCAAGGATACTGTTGCAGGATTTGAGTCGATTGCTCGGCATGACAATACGATTGGGGAGGAAATCAATATCGCTACGCAAAGTGAAATCTCTATTGGAGAACTCGCTCAAACCATGATTGATACGATTAATCCCAAAGCGCAGATTGTCCAAGATCCTCAACGGATGCGGCCTAGTAAAAGTGAGGTTTTTCGGCTTTATGGTTCTAATGAAAAAATCAAAAGGCTCACCGATTGGCGACCGCAATATGACCTAGTTGCAGGCATTAAAGATACTGTAGATTGGTTTGCTGTCAAAGACAATCTCAAGCAGTACAAGCATGGGATTTACAATGTATAAAAATGAAAATAAAGGCTTATGATCCCCTTATCTGTTCCTAATCTTAATGGTAATGAATGGACCTATATCAAAGAATGCTTGGATACCAATTGGGTGTCTTCTGCTGGTAGTTATGTCACCCTATTTGAAGAGCGACTAGCGGAATATGTTGGTGCAAAATATGCGGTGGGTACGGTCAATGGGACTGCTGCCTTGCATATTGCCATGCTGGTTGGTGGTGTAGAAGCTGGAGATTATGTGATTTGTCCTAATATTACCTTTATCGCCTCCGCTAATAGCATTAAATACCTCAATGCTGATCCGATTTTTGTAGATATTGATCCTAAAAGCTGGCAAATGGATTTGGATTTGCTAGAAAATTGGCTGGAAGTGGCTACTATTGAAAAGGATGGACAAAGGATATTGAGGAAGGATGGTAAACGTATTTCAGCGATTATGCCTGTGCATGTTCTAGGCAATATGGGAGATATGGAACGTTTAGTCGCTATTGCTAACCGTTTTCAATTGCTTGTTGTAGAGGACTCTACAGAGGCATTGGGTTCTTATTTTAAGGGAAAACATTCGGGTACTTTTGGTCAACTGGGCTGTTTTAGTTTTAATGGTAATAAAATTATGACCACTGGTGGTGGAGGGATGATTGTGACGGATAATGAAGCTCTTGCCAAACATTGTAAGCATTTGACTACACAGGCGAAGGAAGATCCTGTGCGTTATGTGCATGATGAAATTGGTTATAATTATCGTTTGGTGAATCTACTCGCTGCAATGGGCGTTGCTCAACTCGAACAGATGCCCGATTTTTTAGCTCGTAAAAAAGCTATTGCTCAAACTTATCAACAAGCATTTGCCGATTATGATTTTATTCAAACACAAAGTATTGCGCCAGAAGTCCAAGCGAATCATTGGCTCTACACGATTCATACTCAACAAAATCTTGATTTGATGGCTCATTTGCGAGGGCATCAAATTCAGTCTCGTCCTTTGTGGTTGCCGATGAATGAATTGGTGATGTTTAAGGATCATTTGTATGTTACGGAAAAGCGATATTCTCAGCAGGTGCATGGGGGGTGTTTGAGTTTGCCTTGTTCGACGAATATTAGGGAGGAGGAGTTATTGAAAGTGATTGAGGCGGTTAATTCATTCTATAAATAGTAAATAACATCATGAACAACAAACACCTAATCATAATAACTACAATAAGCCTCTGCCTATACGCTTGCTCCAAAAAAACAAAAAATAGCGTAGAGACAGACCCAATAACCGTTGATACGCCAATAGATACGAGCAAAGCCAATATTTACACGATTGCCTTTGGTTCTTGCAATAAACAGGATAAAGATCAGCCACTTTGGGCAGATATTAGCCAAGAAGAACCGAATCTTTGGGTATGGCTGGGTGATAATGTTTATGGAGATACAGAGGATATGACGGTTTTGAAGGAGAAGTATGACCAACAAAATGCACAGCCTGATTACCAAGCTTTTACTAGCAAGGTTCCAATTATTGGTACTTGGGATGATCATGATTATGGGGTAAATGATGGAGATGAAACTTATCTTAAAAAGGCGGCTAGTAGGGATTTGGCTCTTGAGTTTCTAAAGGTAGCTAAAGATCATCCAGTATGGTCGAGAGAGGGACTTTATCAAGGTCATCTTTTCGAGCATGAAGGCATTCGCATTCGAATATTACTCCTAGATACTCGTTATTTTAAAGACCCTATTAATAAGGGATTACAAGGTTATGTCCCTGATGAAAATGCAGATTTATTAGGGGAAGCTCAATGGGAATGGTTGACTGAGGAATTGGCTAAGGAGGAAGACATTTTGATTATTGGAAATGGTACCCAAGTCCTTCCTGAAGAGCATAGATTTGAAAAATGGGCCAATTACCCAAGTAGTAGACAGCGTTTCTTGGATTTATTGGAAAAAGAGCCTACCGATAAAATCATTTTAATAAGTGGAGATCGACATATTGGAGAAATATCGAAAGTAAAGTTGAACAATAAAAGCATCTATGAGGTGACAGCAAGTGGGATGACCCATAGTTATAAATTAGCAGGAGATGAAAAGAATCAACATCGCATTGGAAAACTTACGCCTAACTTAAATTATGGAATGATACAAATACAGGAAGATAAAACGATTAAATTATTGTTGAGTGGGAAAGATAGAACTAGGCATTTGGAAATATTGATGGAAAATTAAAGGCATTGTAATTAAATTTATTTTTGTCAAATAAATTTAATATTTATACATTTTGTTTGTAGTATAGAAAAAATTATGTATAATGGAATTGGTTTTTTAACTCAAAACTAAGGAATAGTGATAAAATAAGTTTACAATTCCTAATATTTGATAATTTCATTTTTTATTGAAATTGTCAGTATTGTAGGATTTATCCTAAAGACCGTTTTTATATCCCATTACTCCATAATTTTTTTAAAATGACAGAACATCCAAAACAAAAAAAGCAGGCCAATTCACGTAAAGAATCCAATTCACCTCAAACTTTTTTTGAGGGAAAGTCAGGCAATAACCGTTCTTTTATTTCCCCTAAAGGCAATAATCAATTTGCTTCAAGTGGTTCGTTTTTTGGTCCTGCTCCTGTAGTCCAAAGAAAGCACAATAATCAACCTTTAGATGGGCAGCAAGAAGAACAAAACACGAAACAACCTACACACCGAATTCGTTCTAATGGAAATGTTAATGAATATGCTTTAAGAAATGCTAGAGGTGATGTTAAACAATTAGAATCAGGGGAGGAGATTTATCTTCCAGAAGGAACCGAAGTAGCAGTCTTAGATAGTAGTGGTGGAGAGCTACATGGATATTATAAAATTGCGCTTTGGTATGCAGGCACTTACCATACTGGCTTTATTCATCTTGATGCAATTTATAGCGGAAAAGGACAAGACATTACTGAGTTTTCGCCAGAAATATTTATTAGTGATGCAGAAAATACAGTATATAGAAGTCGAACACGAGTAGAACAAGAAATAGCCAATGCTTCTAATCCACGTTCTACGGAAAGACAATATCAACAAGTTTTACAACTCATTTCGGATGTAGAATGCTATATTGGTCAGTATAGAAATGGCCAACTGGTCATTACTCCTGAGATTTTACAAAAACTCGTTGAAAGAGAAGCACAATTTGATCAATTGAAAGCGCAGGACAAAGTAGCAGGTGTCAATGTGATTGCTCAAACTATTTTCAATGGTTATGATCCTATTGTTCAAGATAAAGATTATCAGAAAGCTAGAGCTTCAGATATTACCCTTTTTGTTCCATTATCTTTTGAATGGTTTCAGTCTGCCACCGTACTTCAAAATTACTATGATACTGTAATTGCTAATGCGGAAATTAATAAATTTGAAGGTCATTCAGGGGAAGGAATAATGGTAGATGATACGGTCATTCAAGAATTAATGGACTTGCGAGCATTTGTTGGCAATGCATTGGCACAAGGCAATCTCAACCACTCAAGTGAAACAGAATGGCTTCGTACATTAAACCCAAGTAAAATTGCACAATATAGTACATTAATATTTGTACATGACAGTACTTGGAATTTAACGGCTGATCAAAGACGAACAGATGGTATTAATGCAGGGGCATCCTTTGGCCCTGTTAATGCACATCCAATGAAAAGTGTACTTACCCATGAAGTTAATGTTAATACAACAGGTTATTTGGTAACAGATACACATATAAAACCAGATCAAGAGCAACAGGCTCAACAAGCCTCTCAAATAACTGAGCAAAGACTTAAGAAAGAGCCTCTTTTAGGAGATGCTGTTTACCAATCAGAGTCTTACTTAGCTACAGTTATTTTACATGACTACTTCAAACAAATTGAATCATTTCAACAAAGATAATAGTATTTATGAATATTAAATATGTATTCCTATTATTAATGATTTTTACTTGTTATTTGATGGCTTGTCAAAATAAGCCAGAAGCAGAAAAAACAACTAATCAAGTAATAACAAGTAAAAAAACAGTACAAAAATCTAAAACGATCAATCTGTCAAATCATACTAAAATAGATACTATAGAAATTTTATTAGGAGATGAGATGTGGTCTAATATAAATTGGGGTAAAGTAGATGCAGGTCTTATTATAAAAACCTATTTTATTCTGAAAAACACTACAGACTCTACTCTAACTATCAACCGAATTAGGACAGGGGATGGTGGTTGTTATGTTTATCAAGGTGGGGATCACTTTAAAGAAATTACTTTAGCTCCTAATGAGCAAACTAGTTTTAGACTTGAGCAATTAACTCAAGGCAGACGCAATCGCATACATAAGGATATTTGCATTTTTATAGATGATGCTCCTATACCTAAACGCCGTCGCTGTTTTGAGTTTAATGGTTGGGTTGTTAGAAGTGATTAGATTAAGGAACGAGTGAAAAATAAGTGTACAAATTTTGGTTAGGGAAATTTATCA
>JAHDFT010000295.1 GCA_020628015.1 Bacteroidota bacterium | reverse complement strand
GAAAGCCTATTTCGGCCTAATTTATTTCTAATCCATCACTTAGGAATTATAGTAAAATTAAGTTAGACTAAAAAATGTTTGAATATTTTAATTCAGAGCCAATTCAACAACCTGCATCATATTTTTGACATAATGAAACTGAAGTCCTTTTATAAAATCGGGATTGATTTGTTCCACATCTCTTTGATTGATGCTAGAGAGGATAATGGTATTTAGTCCTGCTCTTTTTGCAGCCAAGATTTTTTCTTTGATTCCACCTACAGGAAGGACTTTGCCACGTAGGGTAATTTCTCCTGTCATAGCAAGAAAGGGCTTGATTTTTCGTTTTGTAATGACAGAACAGAGTGCAGAAAGTATGGTAATGCCTGCTGATGGTCCATCTTTCGGAATACCACCTTCTGGAACATGTATGTGAAAATCATTTTCATCAAAAACTACAGGGTCAACTTCTAGTAGTGTTGCATTAGAACGAATAAAACTTAAGGCTGTTGTGGCTGATTCCTTCATCACATCTCCCAAATTACCAGTCAATTTCAACTGTCCTTTTCCTTTGTATAAGGAGCTTTCTATAAATAAAATATCTCCCCCTGTTTGTGTCCAAGCTAGTCCAATAGCTACACCTGGTGGATTGTCATCTTTATAAATGTCCTTATCATATTTTTTCAGCCCTAGAATGCGTTCTACATCTTTAGTATTGAGATTGATATTATACGCCTCCTCCATTGCTACTGATTTGGCGGTAGCTCGCATCAATGCAGCAATAGTACGATCTAATTGACGAACGCCAGATTCTCTAGTATATTCATCAATGGTTTTGCTTAGTACTGCTTTATTAAGGCGAATTTGTTTACCATTCAAACCATGTTCAACTCTTTGCTTAGGTACCAAATGTTTTTTAGCAATTTCCAGTTTTTCCTCCAAAGAATAACCACTAATTGTAATGATTTCCATACGATCTCGAAGGGCAGGATGCATATTAGATAAAGAATTGGCAGTTGCAATGAATAGGACTTTAGAAAGGTCGTATTCTACTTCTAGGTAATTATCGTAGAAGGTGCTATTTTGTTCGGGGTCAAGTACTTCCAGTAAAGCCGAAGATGGATCTCCTCTAAAATTAGCTCCTACTTTATCAATCTCATCTAGTATAAAAACAGGATTAGAAGAAGCAACTTTACGAATGGATTGGATGATACGTCCAGGCATGGCACCAATATAGGTTTTGCGATGCCCTCTAATTTCCGATTCATCATGAAGCCCACCTAACGACATTCTGACAAATTCTCGCTTCAATGCTTTGGCAATAGATTTTCCTAAAGATGTTTTACCTACACCTGGAGGGCCAACAAAACAAAGAATCGGAGACTTCATATCTCCCTTCAATTTTAATACTGCCAAATATTCTAAAATCCTTTTCTTCACTTTTTCCAAACCATAATGATCTTTTTCTAATATCTTGGCTGCTTTTTTAAGATCAAAACCATCTTTACTGACCTTATCCCAAGGAAGTTCAAGCAACAATTCAATATAATTGAGTGCCATAGAATATTCTGGTACGGCTGGATTGAGGCGTTTGATGCGATTGAGTTCTTTATCAAAACGCTCTTTTGCTCGTTGTGGCCATACTTGTTTAACAGCCCTAGCACGAAGCTTATCCATTTCGTCATTAGAACCATCTCCATGTAATTCCTCCTGTATGGTTTTGAGTTGTTGGTTGAGGAAATAGTCTCGCTGCTGCTTATCTAAGTCACTTCTGACTTTAGTTTGGATTTGATTTTTAAGTTCAAGAAGTTGCAATTCTGTATTGAGGTATTTCAATACCCAGTGTGCACGTTCTTTGATGTCTGAGATTTCTAGTAACGCTTGTTTTTCTTGGTTTTTGATTTTAAGATTGGAAGAGATAAAATGAATTAAAAACTCTGCTTTATCAATATTTTTAAGGATAACCGAAGCTTCGGTAGGAATGCCAGGCGACAAATGGATAATTTGTTCTGCAAGATCTTTCATAGAGGCGATCATTGCCTTGAACTCATTATCTGTAGGTGATTCTTGTTCATCTAATACAGAGATTTTTCCTCTTAAATGAGGGTCGATTTCCAATAATTCCTCTAGGTAAAAACGATCTTTTCCATGTATGATAATAGTCGTGCTACCATCAGGCATTTTGAGCAACTTCATAATACGAGCAATCGTACCAGTTGTATTAAGGTCTTCCATATTAGGAACCTCTACTTCGGGTTGCTTTTGGGTTAAGACACCGATATACTTATCTTCTTCATAAGCTTTTTTTACCGCACTAACAGAGCGTTCCCGTCCTACAGTAATCGGAATAACCACACCAGGAAAAAGAATGGTATTCCGTAGTGGTAAAATGGGGATAAACTCTTTTGATGCAAGTTCTTCATCTTGTCCATCCTCCTCAATAGATACCAAAGGGAGGTACTCTATTTCTTCATTCATTAAGGGCAACATATTCAAGTCATCGAACATAAGCATTGGCTTTGTTTTTTGGCAATTGTATACCTGTAGAAAGATTTTATTACTTTACAGTTCTCAACACAACACTTTTAGCACTTTATTTGTTTTAAGGTTAATGTAAAAACAAACCAACTATTAAATACTAATGGTATTTGAGTCCTAGTACATTTCAAAAAAGGAAAACTTATTTGTCTAGTAGGCAATGATGGATTAAAAATTTGGTATTATTGCTAATCCAGCAGTTAATTGACAAAGATGATAAGAAATACAGAGACTTTAAATAAATTACGTTTTTTAATTGTAAAAAGATTTGAAAATAGTAGAGTTAATATGCTTTAATTTGGAGAAAATAATAGTAAAATAATTCTTTATAATGTTGAGAAGGCTTATATATCTAGTTCTTTTTTGTACAATATACTGAATTGGAGGAAAAAAAATACTATTGGACACTATTTGGCATTTTAAGTGATATATTAAAGCAAAGTAAAGAGATTGCATTTGACTGTTGATTGAATTTCATTGGCAAGGTCATTTCATTTTGTCTGGATTACTTTACCATTCCTAAATAAAAAAAATGTAACTTTGCAGCGTTTTTGAAAAAAAATAAAATTTTACACTTGACACGTAATTGAGGAATATTTAGTTGGAGTTGAATTATCGTTAGCCTTGTATTTAATTTAAGTGTTATCATTATTATTTTAAAAAATATAGAAAAATATATGACATACGTATTTACTTCGGAATCTGTGTCTGAGGGGCATCCAGATAAGGTTGCAGATCAAATATCAGATGCTATATTAGATGAGTTTTTAAGATTAGATCCAAATTCAAAAGTAGCTTGTGAAACTTTGGTGACAACGGGTTTGGTGGTAATTAGTGGAGAAGTTAAAACGACTGGTTACGTTGATGTACAGAAAGTAGCTAGAGATGTAATTAATCGGATTGGCTATACTAAGTCTGAGTTCATGTTTAGTGGTGACTCTTGTGGCGTGATTTCTGCTTTACATGAACAATCTGCGGATATTAATAGAGGTGTAGAACGAGAAAAAGAGGAAGAACAAGGTGCGGGAGATCAAGGAATGATGTTCGGTTATGCGTCTAATGAGACAGATAATTATATGCCATTAACTTTAGAATTATCTCATCTTTTATTAGAAGAATTAGCCGCTATTCGTAAAGAAGGACAAGTCATGGCTTATTTACGTCCTGATTCTAAATCTCAGGTGACAGTAGAATATGATGAAAATCATAAAGCTGTTAGAATAGAAACAATCGTTATTTCTACGCAACATGATGAGTTTATTCTTGCTGCGGATACTAAAGACCAATTAACGGCTGATAGAGAAATGCAAGCGCAAATCAAAGCAGACATTATTGAGCATCTTATTCCAAGAGTAAAAGGACATTTGCCAGAGCGTATTCAAAATCTATTCGATGAAAATATTCGCTATTTGGTTAATCCTACAGGTAAATTTGTGATTGGTGGACCACATGGAGATACTGGTTTGACAGGTAGAAAAATCATCGTAGATACTTATGGTGGAAGAGGCGCACATGGTGGAGGGGCTTTTTCTGGTAAAGATTCTTCTAAAGTAGACCGTTCTGCGGCTTATGCTACTCGTCATATTGCTAAAAATTTGGTCGCAGCAGGTGTGGCTGATCAAGTATTGGTACAGGTGGCTTATGCTATTGGTGTAGCAGAACCTGTAGGTTTGTATGTGAATACTTATGGTTCGGCTAAGGTCAATTTGACTGACTCTGCAATTGCTGCTAAGGTAAAAGATATTTTCGACCTTCGACCAAGTGCTATTGTCAAGCGTTTTGGACTGACTAAGCCGATTTTTGCTTGTACTGCTGCTTATGGGCATATGGGGCGAAAACCTATGATGGTAAATGGCGCACAAGCCTTTGGCTGGGAATTATTAGACTATGTTGATCAACTTAAAGAAACTTTCGATTTGAATGTCGCTGCTAATGTTTAATCTAAATGAAGGCATTGATGTAGCTTAGTCAATTAATAATTTTGAGATAAGATATAGTGAATAAAAATAATTTTGTCAGGGCATAAGTAATACTAATTAACATTTTTACTTATGCCTTGAACTAGCATAAAAGTAAAATTAGTACAAAGAATAGCAATTTTTGATTTACAAAAGCTTAACGTGTATATTTTAGATTAATATACAATTCTTTAGGGGATAAAATTAAATCCCAAATAAAAGAATACAATAAAAATCATTTGATCTTCTTTAAATAAGAAAGTATTAGGAAAGTAACCATTTTGCTTATATAATCATCACCTTTACAGGTCTCCTGAAATATCACCCCTTAAACTAAATTAGAGATAAGATAGCTATCTATTTTATTATATTATATGGCATGCAAATGGAAAGAAATATTGTCAAATTAAATAACCAAGTAAGTAGAATTAGCAATTGTCCTAATACTTATAGCTAGTAAAAGAAGGCTTTTTAAATAGGTGTCACATTATTTAGGTGAGACATAAATGAGCGTATTAAATTCAATAATTTGGTTTTGCGTTTTTTGTAATTTGTACAAATAAATAATATAATTATGGGAAATGGTCTGTTACAAGGAAAAAAAGGAATTATTTTCGGTGCATTAGATGAAAATTCAATTGCATGGAAAGTGGCTTTAAGAGCAAAAGCGGAAGGTGCTAGATTTACATTGAGTAATACAAATGTTGCCATGCGCTATGGTAAAGTAAAGGAGTTGGGGAAACTTTGTGAAACGGAAGTGATTGCAGCAGATGCAACCAATGTAGATGATCTTAAAAGAGTTTTTGAACGATCTGTCGAGTTTTTGGGCGGTAAAGTGGATTTTGTTTTGCACTCTATTGGCATGTCTTTAAATATTCGTAAAAAACGACCTTATACAACTGTCAATTACCACTACTACCAGAAAACACTAGATATTTCTGCTTTCTCCTTCCACAAAATACTACAAACTGCCTTCCAAGAAGATGCTATCGCAGAGTGGGGATCAGTAGTTGCACTAAGTTTTATTGCTGCACAGCGAGCATTTCCAGGATATAACGACATGGCAGATGCCAAAGCAGTCTTAGAATCTATTGCTAGAAACTTTGGGTATCATTATGGAAAAAAACGAAATGTTCGAATCAATACGGTTTCTCAATCTCCGACACCAACAACAGCAGGGACTAGTATCAACGGATTTTCTAAGTTTTACAATCATGCAAACGATTTGGCTCCTCTAGGAAATGCATCAGGTAATTCTTGTGCAGATTTTTGTGTGCTACTATTTTCTGATTATGCTAGGATGTTAACCATGCAAAATATCTACCATGATGGTGGATTTTCTAGTGTAGGCATTAATACTGGCAATGTTCAATATTTCCAAGAAGATGTTAAGGAAGGTGGAGAACAACAAATAGAACAGGCACAGCCAATGCTTAATGTTACTCCTGCTGCTATCCCTGAACATGAAGAAGAAGAATTATATATTGGTAGCAGAGAAGCTGCGGAATATCAAGAAGAACCAGAAGTAAGAGAAGGAAGAAATATAGAGCAACGAGGGTATAGCAATAATAGGGAGCAACAGGATTTCGGAGGAGGTGGTAGTAATGTTTATCGTGGTGGTGGTTATCGTGGCGGCGGCGGTCGAGACAATAACTTCCGTGGCGGGCGAGAGAATAACTATCGAGGGCGAGACAATAACTATCGAGGCGGACGAGATAATAATTATCGTGGTGGTGGTCGAGATGGCGGTTATCGTGGCGGCGGCGGTCGAGACAATAACTATCGAGGCGGACGAGATAATAACTACCGTGGCGGTGGTCGAGATGGTGGTTATCGTGGTGGTGGTCGAGACAATAACTATCGTGGTGGCAATCGTGGGGGTAGCAGTTATCGAGGTGGAAGAGATAATAATTATCGTGGTGGCGGACGAGATAATAACTATCGAGGTGGAAGAGATAATAATTACCGTGGTGGCAATCGAGGTGGTGGCTATCGAGGCGGAAGAGATAATTATCAAGATAATCGAGGCGGAGGACGTTATAGAAGAAGAGATGATGGTGGGTATCAACAAAGAAACTACCGAGATAGAGATAATAGAGACAATTACAAAGAATTTAAACCAAGAGAAGGATACGAACAAAAAGAAGGATTCAGACCTAGAGAGGAGTATGCGCCTAGAGAAGAGCAGTTTGAACAAAAATTCTATCCAGGTGAGGGAACGCAGAATCCACCAAATAACCAACAATATGTTGATGGAGAGAATGAGGACGAATACTACTACGAAGAAATTGAGGTGGATGAGGACTACCAATTGAGTGATGGAGAAAAATATAGTGATGATGAATGGGAGATTGTAGAAGTGATAGAGGGAGAAGGGGAAGCTGCTAAAGAAGAACCTTCCGCAGAGCAAGCTCCAACAGAAGAAGAGGAACCAAAAGAGTAGTTTTGTTTTGGGTTAATAAATCTTCAATCGTTGCATAAACAATTAATGGGTGATACTTCCGAAGTGTCACTCATTAATTGTTTATAGTAAACCCAATCAATATAACTATAGTGTTAAATGTTTGGTAATGTTAATCCATCATAAGCCAGATGAATATTCGTCGGCAAAGTAGCTTCTACCTCAGCATACAAGCCCATTTGATGACTAATATGTGTTAAATAAGCTTTTTCTGGTTGAATGACCTTAATGATTTCTATAGCTTGATGGAGAATAAAATGAGACCAATGTTCTGGCTCTTTTCTAAGTGCATTAATGACTAGAAACTTAGTACCTTTTATTTTTTCTATTTCTGCTGGTGCAATATAACTAGCATCAGTAATATAAGTAAAATC
>JAHDFT010000294.1 GCA_020628015.1 Bacteroidota bacterium | reverse complement strand
GCAATCATCAACTGTCTCAAATAGCCATTTAAAAACAAACCATTAGGATCTAATTCATGCCGAATTTCTTGAAAACGTCCCCATTTAGGATAGATTTGAGCCAATTCGGTAGCGGTGAGATAGTGGAGCTTTGCCCAATGTGGTCGCCCTTGGTGATTGCGGAAGATGGATTCTAAAACCTCAAAATAATGGTGATATTCCTTGCCTTTATACACATGAGCAGAAATATAAGCAGATTCCCGACCATAGGCAGAACTCAGAAATATATCATCTGCTGGACTAAAGCGGTTTTCTAGGGGAAAATGCACCTTGAATTGATATTTCTCGAAAGCGGTACGGATTTCTTCAAAAACATCTGGAAAAGAAGCGAGTGGGACATTGTATTCCATCTCATTGAATTTGACCAAACGAGGCATAGTATACACCTTATGACTCCAATTAATTTTATTACTGGTCGAAACTGCCCAAGCAGAAAGTTTAGCGATATTAGAAGAAGTGGAGGGAAAGAATTTGGTCATTTTACTCATTGCACCAAATAAGCCATTTTCAAGGACTACATCGGTTACATAATCCATTTTGCCAGGTGCCTTTGCTGGTTCATGAGAAATATTGCTGAATTTAGTTTGCACTATATCGGTATATGGAAACCAGTAAAATTCAAAATTGCGGTTTTCCGCATTGTACTGTTTTAGATTGGCAAAACATTCGGGAATGGGTTCTTTGCCTACGGTTAATTTGAGTTTGTAGGCAGGCACACATTGAAGCGTAATCTTGCTAATGATCCCCAAAGTGCCCAATGATACCTGTGCCGCTTTGAAAATGTCTCGGTTTTCGGTTTCGGAGCATTCTACAATATCACCAGAAGCGGTTACGAGGGTCAATGCAACAACTTGTGTAGAGATGCTGCCTAGGGTCATTCCTGTTCCATGTGTTCCTGTACTAATGGCACCTGCGATGGCTTGTTCATCAATATCACCCATATTCATTAGGGCTAAACCATGTGAAAAGAGCTGTTGTCCAAGGTTATGTATAGTGGTTCCAGCATAGACAGTCGCTTGTTGCTTTGCCGAATCAATGGATTCAATGCCTTGATATTCCTTCAAGGAAATCATAATTTGCTCGGTTTCACAAAGGGGATTCCAAGAATGCCCCGAACCTGCCACTCTGATCTTATGCCCCTTTTCAACTGCTTTTTTAACGATCTTCTGAATTTCCTTTTGACTCTTAGGAAATTTAATCTTCTTTGGCTGACATTTTACAATACCAGACCAATTCTGCCATTTATACTTTGCCATATATTTTGGTTTGACACACGTTGGTTGATGAGTACTGTAGTACTATAGACAGCAGATGATCATTCTGCCTCTGCTAACAATGGAATATCTACTACAAAAATACTTCCTTGCTGTTCATTATCTTTCACAAACACCGAACCATTGTGAAAATTGACCAATTCTTTAACGATGAATAGCCCTAAGCCAGTACCTTTAGCAGTTCGGGTGGCTTCTGAATTGACTCGGTGAAACTTGTCGAAAACTTTTTCCTTTTGTTCATTAGGAATGCCCACCCCTTCATCTGCTACCTCAATTCTGACCTTATCTTTTTTATATTCAAATACTTTTAAACTTATTTTTGTATTGATCTTAGAATACTTATAAGCATTTTCTAGTAAATTAGAGATAATAGAGGAGAGTGCCGTTGCATCCCCATTTACATAAAGTCCATCTTCGATTTCATCACTAAACGCCCGTTTTTGTCCAAAACTATTTTCATACTGAACCGCAATTTCTTCCGCCAACATACTGATATTCATTTCTTCTTGGGTAAAATGAGGTTCTTCATTCTCTAATTTAGCAGCGAGTAAAATATTGTCTACTAAACTATCCAATCTTTCAGATGATTGTAGGGCATTAGTCAATAAACGTTGTTGTTTTTCCGCAGTTAATTGACGATCTTTTACAGTAGCCACCGACATTTGGATGGCTGCAATGGGTGTTTTTAATTCATGGGTAATGGATAATAGAAAATTATTTCTTTGTGTATTCAGTATGTGTTCTGTACGAAGGCTGGTATATAGACGATGTGTAAGATAAGTCCAAATCAGTAGGAAGAGTATAAAAACGATAGTGACAATGGTTAAATCCCGTTTGTGTTTGTCTGTACTCTTAACATATTCTACCGATTGGAGGAAGTATTGATCAAATTCTGTGACTTCAATATTTTCTTTCTCATGTTCATGCTTGTATATAGTAAAAGCATGTTCTTTATAAAGATGGTTATAATCTTTAATATAATTAAAGGAGAAAATCATGGCTCCCAATGCTGATAAAAGTACAAAGAAACTAAGTACATAGAATGCCAGCAATGGCGTGGATAATTTTGTTTGCTCTTTAAATTGTGCCTTCATAATCTACATTAGGGAATACTGAATAACTATACTTTAAATAATAGTAAGCCAAATGAGTTTTTGACTGTTGCTACGCTCTAAAAAGAGTATTTTTGGCTGAATTAAATGTAGTTATACAGTAGCTGAATTAGTAATGTTAATAAGACTCAAACGATTACTAATGATTTGGGTTTGACCTTGGGAAGATAAGGTAGATTATATGTTTTGCCTATTTTATGGTAGACGAATGACGAATAATGACCATTTACATTACACAAAGGTGAAGTCTCAAATCAGGGAGTAAGTAACAGCTAAACAATTACTAATAAAACTCTTGTATTTCAGGGGCACTTGATCTTATGGTAAATATATAGATTAAGGTAATAAACTATTTACCATTATTCAAAAACAGCTTTTAAGGCATTACAAATTACTGTTCCTGCTTGTTCTAAATCAGCTTCGGTATGTGCTTGTGAAACAAAACAAACTTCATAACCTGATGGGCCAACATATACTCCATTTTCGAGTAAATATTTGTGAAAGGTTTTGAAGAAACTCATTTTTTCAGCTTCAATTTCACTAGCGGCCTGTATGCGTTCTGCTTTAGAAAAAGCAAACCAGAAAATGGATGCCATTTGAAATAATTGAACAGGGTAGTCATTTTGTTTGGCAAATTGGTTGATACGGTCAACTAGGCTACGGGTTTTGTTTTCAAGTTGTTCATAAAAACCATCTTGCAAGCAAATACTAAGCTGTGCAGCACCTGCGGCCATGGCTACAGGATTGGCAGAGAGGGTGCCTGCTTGATAAACAGGGCCATCAGGCGCAATATGAGACATAATTTCTTTACTAGCTCCATAAGCACCAACTGGCATTCCTCCTCCAATTATTTTTCCAAAAGTAATAATATCTGGTTGAATATCATAATATCCAGCCGCTCCTTCAAAACCAACTCGAAATCCTGAGATGACCTCATCAAAGATTAACAAGCTATTATTTTGATGACATTTTAAACGTAGACATTCCAAGAAAGAACGATCTTGTAATAATAAACCATTATTAGCAGGAATGGGTTCTACAATTACTGCGGCAATATCATCTGGATGTTGCTCAAAGGCTTTGGCTAAGGCAGCTCGGTCATTTAAAGGTATGACAATTGTCTCTTGAGCAAAAGAATCAGGCACGCCAGCCGAAGAAGATACCCCAAAAGTTGCCAAACCTGAACCAGCTTTGACCAACAAGTGGTCTACATGGCCATGATAACAGCCTTCAAATTTAATGACTTTTTTTCGATTTGTTGCACCCCTTGCTAGTCTTACACCAGACATAACTGCTTCTGTGCCAGAACTAACGAAGCGAATTTTTTCAATAAAACGATGATTTTTTAAAATCATTGCTGCTAGGTCATTACCATATTTAGTTGGTGCGCCAAAAGAAGTCCCTTTTTCTAAAGCCGTCAAAATATTTTCCCGAACATGGGGGTGATTGTGTCCTAAAATAAGTGGACCCCAAGAACAGCAGAAGTCAATAAATTCATTTCCATCTACATCCCAGATTCTACAGCCATCCCCTTTTTCAATAAATAAAGGCTGACCAAATACAGAACGAAAGGCACGTACAGGAGAATTAACCCCACCAGGAAAATAATCTAGGGCTTCAGTATATAAATTAGCAGATTGATGTGTATCCATCTTTTTTAATTTTAATTCATAGAATGGTGGATTTTATTGAATCCATGACCATTTGTTGAGGGTATGTAATGTAAATACAAAGGTGCTGATTTATTTTGATTCTACAAATGTTTGACTGGGGTAATTTGGAAGAGAACTTTAGTAGAAGACAGATTAGCACTTTTTTGGTATTTTACTATCACTAAACTCAAAAAAAACAATACTGTTTAGTATTTTTGGGGATTAACACAACCTTTACCTCAATTTATTTCCCTATTAATAACGATAAAAATACTTTTTTTATGAAAAGAATGTTACTTATAATTTTTGCCCTTTCTGCTTTGATGTTATGGGCAGATGATGGTGTTGCTCAAACGATGACAAAAAAATATGTTGTATTTGAGCATTTTACCAATGCCAGTTGTCCACCATGTGCCATAAGAAATCCTATTTTTAAGGAGAATTTTGAAAAAGTACAATCTAGTGCTCATCACATTGCTTATCATACTGATTTTCCTGGTTTTGATCCTATGTATGGAGAAAACCCAGAAGAAGTTGATGAGCGTTTGGCTTATTATCAAGTAGAAGGAGTTCCTAGTTTTTATTCTGTAGGAACAGAAAGTTCTGAGACACAGGTAGAAGGTGATGTAACAGGCAAAGGAGCTTTGGGAAGTCCTGTGCAAGTTTTGGTAAAGCATAAGTTGAATGGAGATAAAGTAGATATTACGGTTACAATCAATGCTTTGAGTGATATGGGTGCAGGTGATTGGAGAGTACGTACTTCTGTGATTGAGAAAATTATCAATTATGATAGAGCACCAGGTTCTAATGGAGAGGCAGAATTTCCAAATGTTTTTAGAAAAATGGTTTCTGGAACTGCTGGAGATAAAATAGAAGCTTTGAAGACTGGTGAATCTAAAACATTTACTTATTCACAAGAATTATCGGAAAGCTGGATTCCTCCTAATTTATATACTATTGCTTTTGTACAAAATGATGATAATAAAGAAATTCTTAATTCAGGTTCTAACCTAGAGCTACAAGCAAGCATTCAAGCTACGGATAATTTTGTGAGTACTAAGGAGGGAGAGGAGAATGTGGTATTAAAAAGCACTTTCCAACCTTATTTTGATGAAGCGGCAACTTTAGATTTAGTTTTAGAAGAAGATGCGCCAGAAGGCTGGAAAGCTGCGGTTGTGGTAGATGGTATTGAACTCCCAATTAATTCTTTTTCTTTACCTGTTGAGCCTAATACAGTTAAAACAATAGAAGTAAAAGTAACGCCTAGCAACAAAGGTTTTGGTCAATATACCTTGTCTTTAAAAGATCAAGCAGAGGCCAATGGAACACCAATTTCACAAGACTTTTTTGTAAATAATCAAACCAGTACTTTGGTGATTTATAATGATGTTACTTATAATGAAGATTACAAAAGAGGTTTGAATAATGCTTCGGTAGATGGCTTGGGTGTGGTTTCTCCTTCCTTACTAAAAGCAGCAATGGAAAAGGACGCTATTTCTGATGTGAAACAAATTTACTATAATATCGGGTGGACTTTCCCTGCTATGGCAGATGAAACGGCAACATTATTAGGTGATTTCTTGATTGGTGGAGGTCGTTTATTAATCGCAGGACAAGATATTGCTTGGGATATTATGAGTATGGATGACGGTTCTAATGGTAATACGACTACTAGAGGATTCTTTGAGTCTTTCTTACAATGTGAGTATGTAGATGACGGAGGTACTGCTAATAGTACTTTAACTGCCGTTCCTGACGGTTTCTTTGGCAATTTAGCAGATTCAGACCTAATTGCTCCTTATGGTGCTGATTTCTATTATCCAGATGTCATTAGACCTACTGGTTTTGCAACACCTATTTTTACCTATAACAATGATCCAGAAAGAGTAGCAGGTGTAAGAGTAGATAATGGTTTATTCAAAGTAGTTTACCTAGGTGTAGGAATCGAAATGATGCGAGAAGAAGCGGATAGAGATGCATTCTTGAATGCTACACATGATTACTTTATTGGCCGTATTACTGGTGCTGAGTATGATGCCATTACCAAAAACATCTTACAGCAAAACTACCCTAACCCTGCTGATAAAATGACTTATATTGAGTTGGGTGATTTAGAGGGGCCAATGACCTTCGAGTTGGTGAATTTGAATGGGCAGGTTGTGTTTAGCCAAAAAGTAGAACAAAACAGTAACAATTTAAGCCTAAACACGTCTAATTTCCAAGCAGGGGCTTATTTCTATCAATTGAAGAATGAAGCACAACAGGTGGTACAGACAAAGAAAATGATGATTGTACACTAGGAGACACAGAACTTTACTACTAAGGTTAAACAAAAGTGGATAAATATTGTCCATTAGATATACTTTAAAAGGCTTTTATTCGTTGCAATCACTAGATAATAGCGGATAAAAGCCTTGAAAAACACAGGACAGGCAAAATGCCTACTTACTTTATAATTGATGATTTATGACTAAACTATATACACTACTATTTTTATTGTTGCTAAGTACTGGAGCAGCCTTTGGGCAGGCTTTGGTAATTTCACCTGGAAGTTATCCAGTTTTACCACCAGATACCAGCGAAGAGTCCATTACTAAAGATGGTCCAGGTACAGATTATGAGATTGTCGTTTATGGAAATGTCTTGAATAATACAGATCAAACCTATACGATCAAATGGCAACGAATTGGCAATGAATTGAATGGGACAGATAGTGAGGGGAATGGTTGGCGTTCTTTGGTCTGTGATACGGTAACCTGTTGGAGTTCTTCAAGAGATTCTAGCTCTTTTCAATTGGCTGGCGGAGAACATTCTCGGTTGGATGTGCATTTTCAATCCTCTCCTGTTACACCAGATTTGGGTAATGGAGATGGAATCGTGACGCTACATGTATGGGCGGTTGAAGATAGTGCTAATGTGAATGCAACGATGGCTTATGAGGTGTCTACTTGGGCAACGGGTATAGAAGAAGCGGAAATGGAAATGTTAAGTGATGAAAACATGGTGGAAATTTATCCTATTCCCTTTCAGTATGAATTGAATATTGATATGCATCCTAAAGCAGAAATCCAAAATATCGAAGTATATAATTTGATCGGTAAAAAAATGAGTGATTGTTATATTACCGAATCACTAGATAGTTTTATCATAGATACATCCGACTTTGAAGAGGGCATGTATTTTATTTGTTTCTATAATAGAAGCAATGAATTATTAATGACTCGTCTGGTTTCTAAAGTAGATTAACAGATACAAAGTATTTT
>JAHDFT010000293.1 GCA_020628015.1 Bacteroidota bacterium | reverse complement strand
AGTTTTTTAGTGACAAGCAAAAAATAAATTGGGCATCTTGTTGAGTTTAATTTTCAGCTATACGAGGCAGAAAGTGTAGGCGATATAAGCATCGACGAGGCTTTTTAACGAAGTATGGCTGACAAATTAAACAAGAAGATGTCGGTTTACTTTTTAGCTGTTACTTAGCAATAATAGATTTTCACTTCACTATGGAACGAGTGAAAATAAGTACTTATTTTTTGACTGTTCCTATCACAAAACTAAACGCAAAAGTCCTCAATCACAAATAAATGTAATTGAGGACCTTTATTGGAAATAATATTTAAATCACTAATAAAAAATCGTGATCTGTGTCTATTATTATAATCGTCGTGTCGATAAGATTACTTACCACAAACAACTTCTACCCAATCAGTGAATCCACCAGTTCTAACTAATCTGTTAGTAGAGATAGTAGAGTACTCAGCAGGGATAGTAACTTCTTTAGTAGTAGCAGGAGAAGCTAAAACTTGCTTAGATACAGTTCTGTACTCAGCAGGAACTTCTTTCTCAACAACTTGAGCTGGATTTTGAACAACAGCCTTAGTGATTGTCTTGTACTCAGCAGGAACAGGCATTTCTCTTGTTGTAGCAGGAGCTTTCAATACCTGACGAGTTACAGTTTTGTATTGAGCTGGGATCTCAGTAAGACACCATACTTTACATTTTTCAGGATCGTTGTTCAAACAACCTCTTGAAGCTCTACCTTTTGTCCACTTAGTAGATGCAGGCTGAACTAAAACTTGCTCAGTAACAGTTTCGTATACAGGTGGTACATACTCTAATCTTTGGCTAGCGTCTTTAACCATGATTTCTTCAGTAACAGTAGAGAAAGTAGCAGGACCGATAGTTAATACTTTGTATCCTTCTTTCACTAATACTTGCTCAGTTGTAGTAGTATACTGTGCAGGAATTACTTCTAATCTAGTAGAAGCTTCTTTCAATAAAACTTGCTCAGTAACAGTCTCATACTGATCAGGAATCATACACTTTGCGTAGCATTTACCTGCAACAGCGTTAGCTGGCAAATCATCTTGTGCATTTACGTTGACAGCAACGAATAAAACCGGCAAAATTGCCAAAAGAAAAAGTTTAATTTTCTTCATGATAAAAATGGTTTTGGTTATACAAATATAAATTTGGAGAAGTTGAGTAAACACACTTGCCATAAAATTAATGGTAGTGTATTTATGTGCCTTTAATTTGGCACTTATCCTCTATTACAAGGATATGGAACCAACCTATATTTAAGTTGGTGAAATTTAACTCTTTGAATGTATTGAAAAACAATCTAAATATTTCAGACATCAAAGAAAACAAATAAACTAGTTAAAGTAAAATTAAATAACCTTGATTAACAGTACAAATATCGTCAGAAAATTAAAAACAATGTCAAATTTACAAAAATAAAAGCAATAACAAAGAAAAATGGCACATAGATATTTTTTAATTATCAATTTTAACTAGAGCCACATTATTTTCTATTATGCTATTATCATTTTTAAGATTAAGTTTTAGAAACTTTTATTTTTCGTCTAGCTCCTCACGTTCTTTATTGCCATATAAAAGTAATCTTTTTTTCTCAAACCTTAGACTATCTATTGCAGATAATTTTGAATTTAAATAATGATGTGTTATTACTAATACACATTCCTTATTTGTAAGATTATCGCAATGCTACAACTCTCAAAGACAAAAGTACTCAAAATCGGAGAATATTTTGACAAAAATGTATTGAACTATCGTAAAAAAGATAAATAAATTGCTTAGAAAATAGTCAAACTTTGTATGGTCTCAATTCGCATGAGATTTTACTCTAAAGTTCAAAATGTTTATTTTCTTTTATCAATTTTTATTTCTTCTTTTTTTGACTCTTTTCTTACATTTTTATTCTCTCTAATACCCTCTCTGAAAGCTCTAGCCAAATTTAACAAAGCATTTTCACAATTATTTTCAGTCAAGGAAGTTAAAACTTGAGGTCATTCTTAAGTCAAGTCCATAATTAAACTTAAAACTTAGTATTGAATCCCCAATGTTCTTAAAGTCTCTATATTAAGATTACCTAGTGGTAATCCGTTATCTCTTTGGAATTGCATTAATGCAGCATTTGTTCTTGGTCCCATTTTATTATCAGCAGGTCCAGGATCATATCCTCTTGCTCTCAATGCATTTTGTACTTGGATCACTACAGCATTCGTTACCTTTTTGCCACATAAAACCTCTACCCAATCTGTAAATCCTCCTTGTCTAGCTAGTCTTTGTGTGGTTAAAGTGGAGTATTCAGCAGGAATAGGCACTTCTCTTGTTGCAGCAGGAGCCGCCATAACCTGTTTAGTTACTGTTCTATATTCTGCTGGAACAACTCGTTCACGCACTTCTGCTGGTCTTGCTACAACTGCTCTTGTAATCGTTGAATATTGAGCAGGCAGTGGTGTTTGTCTTGTCGTAGCAGGAGCTTGAAGCACCTGGCGAGTAACCGTTTTATATTGTGCAGGCACTTCGGTTAGACACCAAACCTTACATTTTTCTGGATCTTGACTTAAACAGTTTCGATCAGCTCTTCCCTTTGTCCATTTAGTTTGTGCAGGTTGCACAAGTACTTGCTCTGTTACTGTTTCATAAACAGGCGGAACATACTCTAATCTTGCTCCTGCATCTTTGACCATAATTTGCTCTGTCACAGTCGAAAATTCTGCTGGTACAATTTCTAGTACCGTATATCCTTCTTTAACAAGTATTTGTTCATTTCTATTTTCATACTGAGCAGGCACAATTTCTAGTCTTGCAGAAGCCTCTTTCAGTAAAATTTGTTCTGTTACTGTCTCATATTGATCTGGAATCATACACTTTGCATAGCATTTTCCTGCGACAGCATTTATTGGTAAATCATCCTGAGCATTGACGAAAGTATAATTAAGGGCAACCAATGTGAAGACTAATAGTAATCTTCTAAAATTTCTCATATTTCAAAATTTATGGTTAGTAAGCGGTAATTATTTATTATCATCTTAAATCCATCCTACCTTCGGCAAAAATAGCAAACAGAAATAGTTCAAACAAAAAAGGATAGAAAAACATTTTCATTTTCCCTTTCAGAAATGGAAAAAATAAATCCTCATTTTGGTTGATAAATTTATTTTCTACTGTTTCCTAAGACATAGCATTGAAAGCAAAAGATTTCCTACTGCTACTATTTGTATCAATGATTTGTAGCACTCTAATAATCAATAAAACTAAGTTTTATTTTAGCAACAAATTTATTAATAAAAAGCGCAGGTGATGTAGAATAATCTTTCTACAATATAATGTCCAAATAAAATTAAGGGTAATCTAAAAATAATGAAATAAAAGCAGCAAGTAGTCTAATCTACTATTATGATAGAGTGAATGATATTAGGAAATAATTGAATAGTATAAAAGCCTTTGGATACTGTGTAAAATAAAATAACTGGAGAGAATTCAAGATCAAAAATGAATTATGGATGAGCAGTATAAACCTAATAAAATTGTGTCTAGGAGGCACACTAAGTTTAATCGTGAAACTCTCTCTTTTATATTAAACATTAACTATCTTATTGACTCACTTTATATTTAACACAATAAAAAGTAAGGCCGTAAAGATAATCTTTGTCTCTATGTCTTAACTGTTTAAATAGACGGCTACGATTAATTAATTGTCACCTAATTCACTAAAAACTTTTCAACAATTTAGTTAGCTTCGATCTTTAAGTATAGAAAAAGAAAACTATTTTAACACTATTTACACTCACACAAAACACAACCACATTTTATCTTTAAGATAAATTCATTCTATGGTTTATATTTCAGGTTGTAAAAAGCAGATTAGTTATTATTATGTACTTAAAATAGTATCAATCATTAAATTTAGTACATTAGGATATGATGGTAAAAAAATGCTATTATTACTTATTTATTGAACAGTCGTTCTTAATCTACGTTTTCTAACGGGTGGGGTTTTCTTTTGAGATTTACCTCGGTCTTTTTTATCATCTGATAAAGTAGAAGTAGTTGATTGCCCTTGCTTACTATTACTCTTTCTTATTTCTTTGGTAGTAGATGTAATAGCAGATTGCCCAGAGCTTTCACTAATTTTTGATTTATAAGTTTTATTAAAGATACCCCATTCGTATTGTTTATAGAAATTTTCTGCAAAATAAACAGAAATCTTTTCCATTCTTACTGGATTTAGAAAACCTCTTACTGCTTGAGGATTATCCATTTTTTCATCCAAAAAGACGATAGAAGGAAAAGAAGGTCGTCCTCTAGTTAAATACAATACTAGTGAATGTAAACCATTACTCCCTTCATTAGGTAGAAACTCATACGCTTTATTATTAAAAACGATGGTATTTCTCATTTCTGCATCCATTTTTACTGGATAGAAATGCTGATTGATGTAATTAACAATCTCTGGATGTTGAAAAGTGGAAGCGTCCATTTTCTTACAGAGTGTACACCAATCTGTGTAAAGGTCTACAAATATCTTTTTAGGAGCAATTTTATAAAGGCGTAATGCTTCATCCATCGTCAACCATTTAATGGTTTCTGTGTTTGTTGAAGCAGATACCGCAGCTTGATTGTTTGATTTTTGTTCATTGGCATCACCTCCGCCATTGGCAAAAGCAGCCATTGAACAGAAGCAAAAACAACAAATCAATAGTTTAATAACAGGTATTCCCTTCATTTTCAAAGAGTTTTAATTTCTTTAGAAGTAATGGAGTCGTCCGTTAGTACAATTAAAATCAAAATCACGGGTCGAAGATAGTTATTTTTTATCTAATTTTAGCGCAATTTAATAATTTAGTTGAATCACTATGAAAAAAAAAATAGTCTTAGGCGTAACTGGTGCAAGTGGCTCTATCTACGCAAAAGTAATGGCAGACAGATTGTTACAAATAAAAGAGCAAATAGATGAAGTTGGTCTTGTTCTGTCTTCAAATGCCCGTCAAGTATGGGAATATGAACTGGGAGACCAAAGTTATCAAAATTATCCATTTTCTCTTTATGAAGCGAATAATTTTTTTGCACCGTTTGCATCGGGGTCGGCAAAATATGAACATATGTTTGTCTGTCCTTGTTCGATGGGTACCATGAGTCGAATAGCATGTGGTATTTCCAACGATTTAATTACAAGGGCAGCGGATGTCATTCTTAAAGAAAGACGACAACTTATTTTGATGATACGTGATACTCCGTATAATTTGATTCAAATTGAGAATATGCAAAAGCTTACACTTGCTGGGGCGGTTATTTGTCCATTAAGTCCTTCATTCTATAGCAAACCATCTAGTTTTGAAGCACTTGCGGCTACTGTGGTTGATCGTGCATTAGATATGGCAGGCTTTGACTTGAAGACTTATCGTTGGGGAGAATCTTGAACACAGGTCTATTTGATATACATTGATGCATTTGTGCGATAAATATACCATTTTTTATTTAAATATCAAATCAACACATCAGCTTTCCCTTAGCGCATCGGTTCAAGTCTGCATTACTCCTGTAGAAAAAGTTTTGGTAATCGGAGCATGATTGGCGGCCTCAATACCCATAGAAATCCATTTTCGGGTATCTAATGGGTCGATAATCGCATCCACCCACAACCGAGCAGCAGCATAATAGGGTGTTGCTGCTCGGTCATAACGCTCTATGATCTCATTCAATAAGGCTTTTTGATCTGCATCCGAAAGTACTTCACCTCTTTTCTTTTTAGAAGCAATTTGAATTTGAAGCAATACTTTGGCAGCTTGGGTGCCTCCCATTACTGCTATTTTTGCTGTTGGCCAAGCGACAATCAATCTAGGATCATAAGCCTTACCACACATCGCATAATTCCCTGCACCATAGGAGTTTCCTAGTATAATGGTGAATTTTGGCACCACAGAATTGGACATGGCATTGACCATCTTTGCTCCATCCTTAATAATGCCGCCATGTTCAGAGCGACTACCGACCATAAAGCCTGTAACATCTTGTAGGAAAACCAATGGAATTTTCTTTTGATTACAATTCATAATAAAACGGGCAGCTTTATCGGCAGAATCGGAGTAAATCACCCCACCAAACTGCATTTCACCCTTTTTACTCTTCACCAACTGTCGATTATTAGCCACAATCCCAACAGCCCAGCCATCTATGCGTGCATAGCCACAAATAATCGTTTGTCCATATCCCTCTTTATATAATGTAATTTTGGATTCATCCACTAAGCGTTTGATGACTTCCATTGTATCATAAGGTTTTGCACCTCCTTCTGGATAAATGCCATAAATTTCTTCTGGATCTAAAAGGGGCTTTTGGGCTTCCACTCGGTCAAATCCTGCTTTAGGATCATGTCCTAATTTATCGACCAAATCTCTAATGGTTGCCAAACAAGTTTGATCATCAGGCATTTTATAATCTGTCACCCCCGAAATCTCACAATGGGTTGTTGCCCCTCCTAGAGTTTCTCCATCTATTGTTTCTCCAATAGCTGCTTTCACCAAATAAGGGCCAGCTAAAAATACGGAGCCTGTATTTTCCACAATTAAAGCCTCATCAGAAAGGATGGGTAAATAGGCTCCTCCTGCCACACAACTCCCCATAATCGCTGCAATTTGAGGAATGCCCATAGCTGACATAATGGAGTTATTTCTAAACATTCTTCCGAAATGCTCTTTATCAGGGAAAACCTCCTCTTGTAATGGGAGAAAAACGCCTGCGCTATCTACTAAGTAAATAATAGGCAAACGATTTTCGATACTGATTTCCTGTGCTCGTAGATTCTTTTTGGCAGTAATTGGAAACCAGGCACCAGATTTAACCGTCGCATCATTCGCTACAATCACACATTGTCTACCACAAACATAAGCAATGACCACCACTACCCCACCAGCAGGGCAGCCGCCATACTCCTTATACATATCAAAACCTACAAAAGCACCTAGCTCAATACATTCCTTATCTTCATCTATTAATAAATGAATGCGTTCTCTAGCGGTTAGTTTCCCCTTTTGATGTAGTTTATCAATTCTTTTCTGTCCACCGCCTTTGTAGATTTTGCCGAGATGCTTCCGAAAATTAGAAACCTTTAATTTCAATTCATCCGCATTTCTTCTGAATGCTAAATTGTCTTCCATTGTGGTGCGTTTTAATTTCGGCGCAAAAGTACAAAAAAGTTTGCTATAGTAAGGACTAAAAAATAATTTCACTATTTTTCTCATCGTGGCAAGGTCATCCGACAACTGTAGACTCCTATATTGTCACGACAAGATGCCATCCGACAACTGTAGACTCCTATATTGTCACGACAAGATACCATCCGACAACTGTAGACTCCTATATTGTCACGACAAGAT
>JAHDFT010000292.1 GCA_020628015.1 Bacteroidota bacterium | reverse complement strand
TTAATACCGAATATAAGGTATCCCTATAATACTCGCATTAGGCAAATAAGTATTAAAATCCTGTACTGTCACCACTCGATCCAAATTGATATCCCCACTCTTATATTCATTAATTTTACTCGACTCAGAGCTGTAAGTATTAAAATCATCTACTGTAATAAGTCCATCTCCAGTACACTCTCCAGCATGAAGCACATAAGTATTGTTTATATTTTTGAGTTGGTTAGTACCCAAAGCCTGTCCACTACTCGTACTAAAATCATAGATGGTGGTATTAAGTGGATCAATAGCTGTTGCAGAAATAACATCTAAATGGTTGCGATGACGAACAACTAGGAAGTACTGTTCATTGACATTCAAATTGGTGAAATTGACTAAATTATTGCTATTTACATCCACAACACTCCCATCAGATAATAATAAAGCAGCTTGACTTTCTATAATAGTTGTCGTATCTGTAGAGGAACGTAACTCAACTAATACCCAATCAACTGTATTACTAGGGAAAGTAGTAATGCTTTCGGTTCCTGCATAATTCCAAGGAGCGGTATTATAAGGTTGATCTGTAGGCAATAGACCCAAATCATTCAAGGTGTGTCGCATCTCACCAGTAGCATCATCATAAGGTCCTTCTAATAAAAATTTCATACTAATGCCAATACTACATGTAGTAATGGTAATATTATAAGTTTGAGCATTCTCACAATCCGTTCCCACACCAACTGTATAAGTAACCGCATAATCTCCACTTGTCAAACCACGAGGATCAAAACTACCTGTGTTGGAAATATAATTTCCACCAGACCAAACACCACCTAAATCACCAGTAATTGTTGTATTTAAATTAAAAGGAGCTACACAATTGGTCAAACTAATAGGAGTCCAGTCTGCAACAGGTATAGCTGTAGAAAAGCTTGCTAGACCACCATTAACAGAGAATCCATTGTCACATTCTGTTGTAATTTGATATTCATATTCTGTACATGGGATTAAATCATTAAGTAAGATTTGATTACTCAATCCACTACCAGTACTCAACCAAGTAGTAGTTCCTACAGGACGATATTCAACTGTAATAGAAAAGTTATTAGTAGAGAAACCTCCAGCTTCCCAAGAAAGGGTAGCATTATCAATACCTATATCTCCTATGATAAGGTTATTAGGAGCCAAACAAGTATAAGTTGTTTCAAAATCATTAGGAACAGTAGGCATACTACCAATTCCACCACAATCAGATTGGATATAAAACTCATAAGTTGTTTCAGGGGATAAACCTGTTAATTGGTAAGCATTAGTAAATACAACAATGCTCATCCAATTGCCACCTGTTGGTCTATAAAAAAGCTCATAAGCTGTTGCATTAACATCATTAGCCCAAGTAATGTCAGCAGCCGTATCGGTGATATTATTAACTGTTAGTCCATTAGGAGGATTACAAAGAATAGTTGTTGTAAAATCACCATCTGGAGAATCCCCACTACTTGACTCACTAAAAAGATCACAAAAAGTCTCTATGACAAATTCATACATTGTATTAGGATCAAGTCCAGTTAAAACAGTTGAATTGCTATTTACAGTCACACTATTCCAAAGACCAGAACCAATAGCATTATAAGTTAACACATAGGAAGTTGCATTAGGTTCTGGGTTCCAAGTAACCACCGCACTTGTACTAGATACATTGTTCACCATAATATTAGAAGGAACCAAACAAGCCTGTAAGGTTACAAAGTTTGTAGTACTATTGATTGGGCTAATGGCTCCACCTCCACAATCTGACTCAATTTGAAGTTCGTAGCTCTCACCAGGTATTAAACCTGTCAATTGATAAGAAGCATTTGTCGTGGTAACAGTTTGCCAGTTTCCACTACCCACTATTTGATATTGTATCGTATAATTAAGGGCATTAGGATCTCCTACCCAACTAATGTCAGCTGTAGTAGTAGTAACATTCATTGCACTAACTCCTGTAATAGGCGTTCCACATAAACTTGATATCAATTCAAAAGGTTCATAAACAAGTACGCCATTCACCAAACTAACCGTAACTGTTTGTGAAATATACCCTGGTGCACTAACCGTAACTGTATACATACCAGGTGTTGGTGTTCCTGTAGCAAAAAAACCACTAATTCCAGTTGTTAGAGAAGGCGTAGGAAAGCCAGATTGAATGTCTATAGTAGCCCCAGCGATAGGAAGACCAGTATTGGCATCCGTTACATCTCCTTCCAAATAACAAGCTTTGGTATAATTTGTATTCAGTACAAAAAGACCCATTTGCCTATCTGTTGCTAATAAGGTACCTGATGGTAAATAGGGATAAGTACCCCAACAACCATCAAAACCACCCCCCATCGAAGGAGAAGTATCATAATAACCCACCTCTATCAAATTATATGGATAAGTTGCATCTACTACTGTTACGCCTGCTGTATAATAGGAGGTAACTAAAAAATCTCCCAATACAAAAGTATTATGTGGTATTACATTGGTACCTGGATTGGTTTGATAGCGATCCAATTCTCTAATATCGTTAAGATCAGAAACATCATAGGCAGGAATAACAGCATTACTTCTTTCATCTGTAGTATATAATGTGTTACCATCATCAGATAACCAGCAATTATGTGTAAAAGCAAAAGGTGTCGGATGAGTAGCCATTATAATTGGTGTAGCTTTATTTGTAACATCAATAGCGGCAAATCGACCAGCGTAAATCTCTGAAGTCCAAAGAGTATCGCCCCTAGCAAAACCATCGTGTACGTATTCGGTAGTATAAGACCCTAAATAAGTTGGATTAGCAGGATCGGTAGCAATATCAATAATAATTGTTTCATCAGGATATGGATTACCACTACTAGCACCAAATAAATAACCAATACCATTTTCATCAATAAATATATTATGAGAGTCTGTATAGTTAATACCCAAATCAGTATAAGTAGTGTTAATCGTACTTGGCAAACCACTTAAGTCAATAATCATCAAACCACCAGAAGTTTCATTAATAACATAGGCATTGGTACCCCAAACCTTCACATCTCTCCATGAAGAACTTACACCTGGTATATAATGTAGTTGTGTTGGACTTGTTGGTACTGTCACGTCTATAATAGCCACAGCAGTTTGGGTACCGATAATTGCATATTCATTACTACCACTAACATAAGCCCAAACATCATTCACATTTTCTGGATAATCTAGTTGGCCAGCAAGCGTTAAATTGAGCTGTGCCTGACTATTTTGAAAGGTATACAGCACCATTAACAATGCTAATAAGCAAATATTTTTCATTAATAGTGAATTATTTATGATGTAATAAAAAATAGGAGTCGTGAATAAGTGAGGTTAATACAATCGACAATAATGAGTATAATTACTTAAACGGGTTGGTGTGCTATAGGTGTAGAATTACAAACAATTGGTCAATTATCATATACAACGGGTTTCCAAAGATACAAAATTCAGAGACATAAAATAGTCTTCAATAGAACTTTAAGTAAGGAGTAAAAATAAATTCCCTATTTTGCTTAGATAAATTTAACACTAGTTGAGATAAAAAACATAGCTAATACATTACCACAGCGAGACTTTTTTAACGAAGTAGAGTGAGCAATTTATCAATCAAAATAAACAAGGGATTTTTTACTGTTATTAAATAATAAAATTGATCTTTGCTTGAATACTACAATTAAACAAACTTGACTAATACAACAAGGATACAAGTAGTGGATAAAACAATGTTTCAATGAAATGGTTTTGAATTGGAACTAAGCAAAAACATTCATTGTAATCAATAAAAGTTAAAATCGGAGATTTGTGGCTATTTACTACTACGATAGTTATTCAAAAAAATATATCTTTGCAACATGGAAAAAGGAAAACTAAAAGTATACAATACGCTTACTAGAAAGAAGGAGCTATTTGTACCTATAAATAAAGATTATGTAGGTATGTATGTTTGTGGTCCTACAGTTTATGGGAATCCACATTTAGGACATGCTCGTCCTGCTGTCACCTTTGATGTAGTATTCCGCTACTTAAAGCATTTGGGTTATAAAGTGCGGTATGTACGAAATATCACCGATGTTGGGCATTTAGAGAATGAGGAAGCGGGTACTGGTGAAGATAAAATCGCCAAAAAAGCAAGGTTAGAGCAATTAGAACCGATGGAAGTGGTACAGTCCTATACGCTTAAATACCACGAAGCCTATCAATTGCTTAACACCTTACCACCAAGTATTGAGCCTTGTGCAACAGGACACATTCCAGAACAGATTGAATGGGTCGAGAAAATTTTGGAATCTGGTTTTGCTTATGAATCCAATGGTTCGGTTTATTTAGATGTCCTAGCCTATGCAGAAAAGCATAAATATGGGGGCTTATCTGGTAGAGTTCTAGCAGATTTATTGGAAACTACTAGAGAACTAGAAGGACAAGAAGAAAAGCGGAACAAACCAGACTTTGCCATTTGGAAAAAGGCCCCAGAAGAACACATTATGAAATGGAATTCTCCTTGGGGACTAGGGATGCCAGGCTGGCATTTGGAGTGTTCGGTAATGAGTACGAAGTATCTAGGAGAGCAATTCGATATTCATGGTGGAGGAATGGATTTATTATTTCCACATCACGAAAGTGAAATCGTCCAGAGTGTATGTTATTGTGGGCATGAGACCGTCCGTTATTGGATGCACAATAATATGATTACCATCAACGGGCAAAAAATGGGTAAATCACTCAATAATTTCATCACACTAGATGAATTATTCGCAGGTGATCATGAATTATTGGAAAGCAGTTATAGCCCAATGACCATCCGCTTCCTAATATTAGGCGCACATTATCGAAGTACCATTGACTTTTCTAATAAAGGCTTGAAGGATGCAGAGAAAGGACATAAGAAAATCATGAATGCTTTGAAATTGCTAAATCAAATGGAGCATCCAGGTAATGCGGAAGCCAAGAATCAGGAAGAAGATACCCTGATTAACCAAATTTGTGATTTGTGCTATGAGCATATCAATGATGACTTTAATACCGCTAAAGTGATTGCTGATTTATTTGAATTGACCTCTAAAATCAATGCTTTTCACAATAAACAATTATCATTAGATGCCATTAGTACGGCTACTTTTAGCAAGCTCAAACAGCATTTTAATGACTTTGTAACCGATATTCTAGGATTAAAAGACGAAGGGGCAAATACAGATAATGGTTTGACTGATGGTTTGATGGAGCTGATCCTCAAAATTAGAAGTGAAGCTCGTCAAAAGAAAGACTGGGGAACCTCTGACTTAATCCGAGATGAACTGAAAGCCTTGAAAGTCTTAGTCAAAGATGGTAAGGATGGTACAAGTTGGTCAATAGAGTAGGGTAAATAATGAAAGTTTTAGATGATATATAAAAGCTCCCGAATAGCTGAATTTGAATAAGTGCCAATAGAGTCTTATTAACAACATTTTCAGTTATTCGGGAGTTGGTATATTATCATCATAGCTTTAGATACAGAATTATCTAAAGCATTCATTCATATACCCATAAGTACTGAATAACTACAAAATAATTTGACAAAATATGAAGTTTATAAAAAATAATCATTATATTAAATCTTCAGGATTTATTGTATGCTTTTTGATAATAAGTCTATGTTTATGGAGTGCCTGTGGAGAAGATAATGGAAATACTGCAACTAGTTCTAAACCCAAAACAAATCAGGAACCACCGAAAAAAGCAGAAGTGAAAAAAGTTAATGTGCCTGACTTTAATGCCGATTCTGCCTATCTTTTTGTGCAGAAACAAGTGGATTTTGGACCAAGAACACCAGGAAGTGAAGCCCAAAAGCAATGCGCCAAATGGATGGAGCAAACTTTAGGGCAATATGTAGATAAGGTGATGGTGCAAGAAGCAACAGTAAAAATACATCCTGGAACAGACGTACCTATGTATAATGTCATCGGTTCATTCAATCCAAACGCTTCTAAACGAGTATTACTTTGCGCTCACTGGGATAGTCGTCCCAATGCAGATCAAGACGATGAACGACAGGAAGAAGCCATTTTAGGAGCGAATGATGGAGCTAGTGGAGTTGGTGTATTGATTGAAATTGCTCGACAGATCAAAAGCCAGCCGCTTGCCTATGGTGTAGATATTATCTTTTTTGATGTAGAGGATGCAGGAGCCTATCAAGTAGAAGGTTCTTTCTGTAAAGGTTCTCAATATTGGGGAAAAACACCACATATACCAGATTACAAAGCCAATTATGGCATTTTATTGGATATGGTAGGTGCAGGTGATGCCATCTTTATGAAAGAACAATATTCCCTGAAATATGCTAGACCTATAGTAGAAAAAGTATGGGGAACCGCACAGAGGCTAGGATATGGTAGTTATTTTGTCAATCAAATGACCCCACAACCCATCACCGATGATCATAAATATGTTAATGAGCTAAGAGGCATTCCTACAATTGACATCATTCACTATACCCCACAAGGTGAATTTGGTGCTTTCTGGCATACACATGATGATGACATGAAAATCATTAAAAAACATACCCTAAAAATTGTTGGTAAAACGGTATTGACTGTTTTATATGAAGATCAAGAAGCCCTATAAGGAACGAGTGGAAAATAAGTGTACAAATTTTGATTAGGGAAATTTGATACTAGACGAGGCAAAAAACGTAAGCAATGCAGGGCATTGGTGAGGCTTTTTGACGAAGTATAGGGTTAAATTTATCCATCAAAATGGTACAATTATTTTTTGACTGTTCCTAAGACGTAATGATGACATTATGCTAATTACATGAAGTACCAATCTAGTAAATAAAAGAAATGTCCGCCCGCCTACACCCGAAAGCGGCAAAGGGATTTATTTTTGGCAACGATAAAGAAATGACTCCCTCTGTTTATATTTTACTATTATTACTAAAATTTAAATATATGCAAAAGATAATTTTTATGCTTGTTGGTATTTTCTTATGGATAGGCTGCCAACAAAGCACGGGCGATAATGGAAAGACAAGTCCAGTTACTAGTCAGAAAACTACTTCAAAAGTAGAAAAACAGGAAGTTGTTGCAAAAGCAGTAGCAGAAAAGGAGGAAGCAACTGCTGCTATTGAAAAAGAAGCAATGGTAGAAGAGGAGAAAGTGGCAAAAAAAATGACTGAATCTGAGTCAGTAGAAAAAAAAGAGGAAAAGAAAGAAGTCGTAGAATCGAATACAGCAAAGGAGGAAGAAAAAGCAGAAGCGGAGGTAAAAATAGCTACAACTAAAGCAGCTAAAAAAGAAGAAACAGTAGCAAATGTGTTAGGATCTACAACTACTGTTGCTAAAACAGAAACAATCAATCGCATAGAATCAAAACCTGTTAATAATAAACCTGCAACAACAACACAAAGTACAGTAACTAGT
>JAHDFT010000291.1 GCA_020628015.1 Bacteroidota bacterium | reverse complement strand
TAAGTGATCTACGTTCTTTAGCTGATTTGCGATTATTAAAGATAAAGTAGATTTTGTTATTATGAGTTGCTGCACAATAAGATAACAGAGACAATTTTGAATTTTGGAATCTCTTATCTATGGTAGTTGAATGGAGTAAATCGCCATCTAGGGTAAAATGAGTGATCAGAAGTGAATTGGTTTCAAAAGTTTTTCTGTCACTACTTATCTTTGATTCTATAATCGTTACTTCTAAAATTTCAGAGATTAAAGCATATGTACCATTTTCAAGACGAAGAAGTTGTTTTACCTTATAATTTTTATCTATACGATTTTTTTTATCTGCTGGATGTAATTGATAGTCTGTAAAACCTTCTTGATCGTTACCGTATCCCATAAAAACACCCGCAAATTGATTCCAAGGTGTGGTTTTATATAAATAGACACCTGCAATTACAAAATCTTTTCCTTGTTCAAGCTCATTAAGCAGATAGATACGAGCATTACTAACAGCATAGCCTCTTTCCATTTTAAATCTAAATTCCTCATGTTTATTTTGAGTCATTTTAAATAAGAAATGATCATATTTTGGAAGTCTTAAGGCGAAATTCATGCTTGCTGGATCACGGAATCTTGTCAATATATAGACTTCTCCTTTATTATTTACTTTAACTTGTTTAATCTTTAAATTTTCGCCATCATATTTATGAGGATGGATTTTGTCCCATAATAAATTCAAGTTTTCATCAAATACAACAATAGATTGTTTTAGTTTATTAAAATCATATTTATCATACGCTACAGTTGAAATGACGACTTTACTTTTATCCTGACTTGTAGCAATGCGTGAGTGTGTGTTGTCACTAGTCGAATTGAGCAATAAGATTAATTTTCCACTATGCTTAGAAATATGACTATGTATTTTTTTAGGTGTTGTCAGCTTACCCTGTTCTAATTTACTAGCTAAAATAGTGACTTCCTTTGTATCTGAATCAAAATGTTTTAGAATCAAAAAATGACCACTTTTGGTTTCTGTAAAGCGATGAAAAGAAGGCATTTTTTCATTGTAGGTAAGGTCTAGTTTCTGTTGACTAATTTTCTGGTGATTCAAATCATATCGTAAAAGGAGGTTGTCAGTACGATTAGACACCATCATATAGTAGTGATCATCAGCTATGCCCAAAAATCTATAACGAGGAGGTATTATAATTCCCTCTTCATCATAACACGGCGGTCCCCATTTAGGTGTATAATCTTGGGCTTGGGTCTGTAGGGCTAATAGGGCGATAATGATTAGTAAACAGGTTTTTTTCATGACTAATTTTTGTTTTGCTTTGGTTTGTTTAATTAGGTGAAAGGCTCTAAAATAATTATTCTGTTGATAATTACATAATTTGTTTATAATAATATTAATTCTTCCCCTGATGCAAAGCAATCCGATTCCCCTCACTATCCTCAAATTCTGCTACAAATCCCCATTCTCTATTGGAGGTTTTGGGATAAAGGAGTTTGCTCTATTTTCAATTGTCAATTGATGAAGAACTATTCCAAATCTATAATACTAAAGTAAAAACCCTTTTGCTTTTTGGGCTTACCACGAATTAATAATTTCCCCTTTTCAAAATCACAAATTCCAGCACCATTGTAAAAATTCGCTTCTTCATAACTAAAAAGGATATCATTGAATTCTATCTCACTTGATTCTCCATTAAAAATTACTAAGTCTTTATAAGGACCATTCCTACCAGCTTTTTTAAGCACTTTACGTTCTTTTGCTGTTTTGCGGTTATTAAAGGTGAGGTAGATTTTATTATTATCTACTTCAATAGCATAAGATAGGTAATTAAGACTTCGACTATAAAAACGTTTATCTATAACGGTTGAGTAGCTTAAATCTCCATTTGCTGTAAAATGTTTTAGTAAAAGCGCATTGGTTTCTAATACGGGTGGGTCAGTATACCCATTCAATACATCCATAAATTCTGCAAGAAAAACATAAGTACCATTTTTAAGGCGTATAAGTTCTTTTGGTTTATATTCATAATTTAAGGTAGTTTCTGCTGGATGTAATTGGTAATTAGTAAGTCCTTTTGGGGTATTATTAGGGCCTATAAATGTACCAGTAAATCGTTCATATCCTGGAATTCTGTATAAGAAGTGATTTTTATTTAAATAAAATCCTGCTACTTTGAATTCTTGTTTTTGTTTAGGGTCATTAAGTATATACATAGAGGCACTAGTAATGATATGATTTTCTGGTAATTTGATTGTAAATTCTTCTTGTCCATCCTTAGTCATTTTAAATAGGATATAATCGTACCTTAAAAAATTTGAAACCGAAGTTGTAGTCTTTTTTTCAGGGATTCTTCCTAATGTATAGACTTCTCCTTTATTGTTGACTTTAATATCTTTAATTTTTAAGTCATTCCCATCATATTCGTAAGTATGATTTTTTTCCCATAATAAATTTAAGTCTTCATCAAATACAGCTATAGATTGTCTTACATTATAATTATTCTCCTTATCATTAGCTAGGGTTGACATAACTACTTTACTTTTGTCCTCACTAATATCAAAATGCGAGCGTCTGAGGTTATTTTTTGTCTCATGTAAAAATAGGAAGCCTACTTTATACTCAGAGGTATAGGTATGTATTTTTTTAATTGGAGAAAGATTGCCATCTTCTAATTTTGTGGCTAAGATATTGATTTGACTTTGGGGACCAAAATCTTGTAAAATGAGAAATTTCCCACTTTTGGTTTCCTGAAATGGATGATGAAAAACATCTCTACTACTAAGACTATTCATTTCATAACGGATGTCTATTATCTTTTGACTAACTTTTTGGTGATTTAAATCGTATTTTAAAAGTAGGCTTTCGGTTTTATTAAACGCTATCATATAGTAGTAATCTCCATCCATGCCCAAAAATCTATAACGAGGAGGTATTATAATTCCCTCTTCATCATAACACGGCGGTCCCCATTTAGGTGTATAATCTTGGGCTTGGGTCTGTAGGGCTAATAGGGCGATAATGATTAGTAAACAGGTTTTTTTCATGACTAATTTTTGTTTTGCTTTGGTTTGTTTAATTAGGTGAAAGGCTCTAAAATAATTATTCTGTTGATAATTACATAATTTGTTTATAATAATATTAATTCTTCCCCTGATGCAAAGCAATCCGATTCCCCTCACTATCCTCAAATTCTGCTACAAATCCCCATTCGCCATTAGAAGTTTTGGGGTAAAGTAGTTTTCCTCCATTTTCAATCGCCAATCGCAAAGTCTCCTCAATATTGATGGTTCTAAAATAAATCAATATCCCATCTTTGGTCGGTTTATAAATCTCACCTTTGGCTAAGGCTCCTGAAATGCCTTTGCTTTCATCAGAAAAGGGAAATAAAGCCATTTCATTATGGTCAATAATGGCTTTTTCAAATTGGAAATTGAAAACGGCTTGGTAAAATTTGATTGCTCGGTCTATTTCGATTACGGGAATTTCAAAATAGACGACAGGGTTGTGAGGATTGGTCATTTTTATAGAGTTTTATTATTTTAATGTAAAATAGTTGATGATTTTATTTAGTAGCTTATATGTGGTGCTTTTTTGACCGCTCTAGTTCTAGGAAGCAATTGACAGGGGGGAGATTGACTCCAATTAGTTCCACATTTTTCATGGTGAGTAGGAGAGAGGAGGTCGTCGATTCCACCGTCATGGTCTATGAAGACTGCTTGTTTTTTGGTCATGTGTTTGTTTTTGCTCCAAGATATTGATTATAAATCAATCAAGCATTTGTTGAACCTGTTTAATAGATATATTTTTTGACTTTACCATCCTCCATTCTCCTCTTAATTCAAAAGACGCATACCAAGTATCTACCATCCCCCAATTTGTTGTATAAACCATTATACTTCCCCTTTTATTCAACTTTGAATTTGAAGAGTACCAAACAAATAATCCTTTATCAGATTTATCTTTAATTCTATTCTGTAAATTATATCCACTTTCCTGCCAAGTATGCATGGCCTTTAAAAATGTTGGATTTACTATTTTATTTGGAAAGTAAGCTTTTGATAATAGAACTCTATTGGGATTAAAGGGTGGAACAGTTATTTTTTTTCTCCATTTTGGTTCAACTGCCTCATCAACCTTCAATATTCCACCTCCATCAAAGGGAACCACTCCTTGTCCAGAATAATTTAACCACTTATGATCAAACCAGTTTTTAATCTTGGTAATGCTTATTTCTTTGCTTTTTTCTTTTTCTAAAATATAGGTACTAATGATGTTCACTATATCTACAAATGCGGCATCATCAGATTCATCTAATTCAATTTTGAATCGTTTTTTTTTCATGCTAAAATGTGTTTGTTTTTTCTGAATTCACACACCTTAATTTTAGTTCCCTTTTTCTAGAATAATGATGCTTAGGAACAGTAAAAAAATAAATGTCATTTTGATTGACAAATTTAAAACTATACTTCGTTAAAAAGCCTCGCTGATGCTCGCATCACCTACGTTTTTTGCCTCGTCTAGCTTCAAATTTCTCTAATCAAAACTGTAAACTTATTTTTCACTTGTTCCTTAAAAATTGTCGAATACTTTCATTTAGTGATGGATTAGAAATAAAGTCGGCCAAAATATTCTGCTGATTATTTAGTCTAAGACAAGGCGCAAAAATAGCGCATACATGGAATGTACGTAATATTTTTGCAACGCAGTATTAGACTAAATAATCAAGAATATGGGCGAATTTATTTCTGTTCCATCACTTAACTCATTTTTTTAGAATTAAGGTATAGATCATGATCAATGTATACTTGTTAAGATATTCCTATCAATATATCAATTATTCCATAATAAGCTTTTTCCTTTAAACATTTGTCATTTTACACAACTTTAACTAAATTCATATGGACAAGATTGTTAACATAAAATTATTGTCATACTAAATCTTAAAAAAATCATATCTGATCATGAAAAACATCCTTATTGCTGGATGCCCTAGAAGCGGTACTAGTATGTTTACAGGTGCACTTGCAGAAACTGGTTATTATTGGAATGGCACCAATACTTGGAAAGATGAGTTCAATCCCAAAGGCTATTTTGAAGACTCAGAAGTCCGTTTCATCAATGATTCTATACTTGCTACTTGTATCCAATCACTATTTGTTACTAGAGGGAGAAGTCATCCTGATACCCAACATGCACCTCATGATGCTTTTTGGATTAGCCTATTAGAACCTTGGATAGAACCTGTACTTCGTAATGATGTTCGTTTAAGAATGGAAAAATATCTAGCCCAGATCCCTAGTAATAAACCATTTATTTTAAAAGATCCTTGCTTTTCTTATGCCTTATCAGCATGGTATCCGTTTATCAACCATAATACCACTTTTGTCTGCGTTTTTCGAGATCCTTTTACCACAGCTAAGAGTATTGTTAAAATGTGCGGTAATGCCCCTCATCTAAAGGTGTTAAATATAGATATGAAATATGCTTTTGACCTCTGGCAATGTATGAATCGTCGCATTGTAGATAATTACTGTGCTAAGGGAGATTGGCTATTTGTCCATGCCAATCAACTATTTGATAGCAAAGCTAAAAAACGAATAGAGGAACGCATTGGACATCCACTTAAGGAGGGTTTTGCAGATACTACATTAATGTCAAAGCCAAACAATAATGAGGAGGTGCCTTTTGGAGTCCAGAAGTTATATCAGGAGCTTTGTCAGTTGGCAGAATACAGTTATTAGATGGCTTTGTCTTGCTACATTTTTCGCTTCTATGACCTATTTTGTCTAGTATTTGAAGGATAACAAGAATTAAAATACAAAAAAATGATTTTTTTATGACAAAATTACTATTTTTGAAATTGCTTTCTATAAAAGCACTAGTAGTTGTAAGTTGAATAATGTTTTTACGACCAATGTTAAGTACAAGTCTTAAAGATGCTTTTATCCAATTGCAATTGCTCAAAAATATGTTGAAAATAAGTAAAATCGTTGTTCAGTATGGACAAAAAAAGGTACTCCAAACCTTATCATTATCTATTCCCCAAGCAAGTATTCATGGCGTTGTAGGTTTAAATGGCGCAGGAAAAACCACTCTTTTCAAAGCTATTTCTAGTAGAGTTGGTGTACAAGCTGGTGAGATTTTGTGGCAAGATCACCCAATTGAACGGTCGGATGTGGGTTATTTAGAGACGCATCCTTATTTCTACAGCCGCATTACTGGTCTGGAATATCTCGAACTGCTTGGCATTAACCGCCCTCATTTTGATTTTATCCAATGGAATCACCTTTTTGAATTGCCTCTAAAAGAATTGATTAACAATTACTCCACAGGTATGAAAAAAAAGTTGGCTTTTTTGGGTATGTTGGCCCTCAATCGCCCTGTCCTTTTATTGGATGAGCCATTCAATGGGGTTGATTTAGCCTCTAATGAGAAGATTAAGCAGGTTATTCTACAGTTAAAAGCGGAAGGAAAGACCATATTAGTTAGCTCACATATCTTAGAAACCTTAACCCATATGTGCGATGCGGTTAGTTTACTACATGAAGGGCAATTTACACAAACTTGCCAAACAGAAGATAGTCAACTACTACAGAAAGAATTACAACAGATTTTTAAAATTAGGTAATGATATGGTAAGAAACAAGTGATGAAATATGACTAGGGCATCGCTAGACCTATCCCAAAAACGTTCTGGCACAATTTTTTTATACTTTAAACTAACTGAATCTATCAATAAGATATTAACCCGACAAGTAATGTTGAAATTCAGCACAATCAGTATCTTGTGCTGTATTATGAAACAAAAACTAATATTGCAAAAACAATACAATTTGTTTTCATAATTTCTCAATATTGCTTAAAAAATGTATAATTTATGCCCTATAATATATTTGTCAGCTACGCATCTGCCGACAAATTTTACGCTAAAAAGATTCAAAAATGGAGCAAGCGTGGTAAAATTGGGACTTATCCAGTAGCGTTTTCCTCTTCGGAGGATGAAGGTGTTCGCACCAAAAAAGGCAGAGTCATTAAACCTAAATTGGAGAAAAAAATTAAGGAAGCGGATTTTATTATTGTTATTATTGGCAAAAATAACCAAGAACATCCTTGGCAGCGATACGAAGATTTTGCCGTAGAACATAATATTACCCGTTATTACACTAGAATACCCTATACAGATGGGGAACTTCCTGAAAAACTGAATCATTTACAGCAAATAGCCTTTAATCCCAATGCTTTTGAAAAGCTATTGAGATTAAAGGAAGAGGGGATTGCTAGTCCTGTTATGGTTCAAAACAAAAAAAATAAACTCAACAAACAAGAAAATAGTGAAGTAGAGGAATAAAAATCTACTGCAATTACTTTCTGATTTATTGTAGGAAAGTACTAAAGTAATCCCTCCTAAGTAGTAAGTCAAA